>NZ_AJRH01000001.1:0-644 GCF_000297015.1 Streptococcus sp. GMD6S
CAGCGTATTTCCGCTCAACTCCCTATGCTCATTTTAATAGATTTGATTTATGCCTACTTTTTGGAAATCAATCGCGAGAGCAAGGAAAAAATCTTTAACAGCTATTGGGAAAATAAAAAGCTCAACGGCTATCGTAGACAAAAACGCGTTAGAAAATCCTAGTTTGGTTCAACCAAACTAGGATTGTTTTGTCTTGAAATGATAGTAGACTCATAGGTAGTCTTTCCAATCTTTCTCTTTGTTCTAATGCCTTGTTTATCTGTATTTTCAGTTCTTCCTTAAATCTCCTTTCCATTTTTGAATGTTTGACATCAAAAAAAGGAAGTTTCAACTATTTGCTGCTTTTACTTCCTCTCTCTAATTTTATTTAATTATTTTGCTTCGACAAAGTGAGATTTAGATTTTAACCCTTCAGGAAAATAAAATGAGCTATTCTCCTGAAGTATGTTCTATAAGTTTATAGTTTAATGCAAAGTGTAGCGATATAATCATTTCCATAAGGTGATAATCGATGTCTTTTATCACATGATTCATAAAAATCGATCATAGCGAGACCGTTTTTTAGTTGTCCTCTAATCTGTGTTTCTAAGGTATGGCTAAATTCATATCCATATTCTGGATTGATGGTGATTTTGCCTTCCTCT
>NZ_AJRH01000002.1:0-3089 GCF_000297015.1 Streptococcus sp. GMD6S
TCTTTCCAGTTGTTGATTAACTCATTATTAAAATCTTCCCAATGGAAATAATAATCTGAATTAAAACGTCCATCCGGTCCTGGATTGGCAAAGTAGACAGTTTCATTCGGCTCCATGGCCACAAAGATTTGAACCAAAGAGAAGAGACCTTTGAAAATGCCCTCTCTGGCATATTTTTCTATTTGTATTGTGGCATGGCTGACTGGAACACCACTGCGTTTTAGCTCCAAGTGAAAGACTGGCATGCCATTGATTAAAAGCATCAAATCGCCTCGTCTATCATGGAGAATAGGAGATTTTGTTGGAAATTGAGGCTGTCTTGCAATCTGATAGCGACTTGAACCTGCAGCAATCTCCTTACGATTATAGATTTTGAGACTAATCTCTTTTCCAAAATGCTCAGGATCTGCTGGATTGTCTCTTTTGACTGAGACTGAACCTCCGTTGATGAAACCGTTCAGCTTTAGTGGTGTTCGGAGATTTTCAATCTGCTCTAAAATCTGAGCCATTTCACCGTCTGTTAAAGGCTGGTCATTGAGACGGTCGCGTTCACGATTATTATCAAAGAGAATCCTGGCCCAATTCTCAATCAGATCCTGCTCAGTGGGGTAGTGGAGGATTTCTTTTTCCCAGCCCTTGGTAAAAAGTACCTCTATCAAGGCCTGTTCAAAATCAGCTTCTTTGCTAAAAACAGTCATCTGTAACTCCTTTACATCATCATTTGTTCAAGTAAAGCTTTTTTCATATTCTGCAGTTTGTCCAGTCTACGCTGTTGAAGGGCAATGAACTTATCTAGGTCTTGGAAGAGGGATGACAGGATGGAAATCTCTCTAAAATCATTAGGGATAACTAAACTAATCTCTGACATTACATTATTCATTAGTTTCGGGTTGCCAACTTTTGAAACATATTTCCAAGCTTCGTTATTTAATATTTCTGCAATCACTTTATTAGCAAAACCTTCATCAGACAATAAGACACCGTTCACATTTGTACTATAAAATTTTCCTTCCCTATAATTTACCGTTCCAGCATTTGCTCCATCAGTTGTCCAAGTTACTGCTGTTTCAAATAAATATTTATCATAATATCCTAACAATCCTTCGTTTTTGGTTTGAGAAGAATATACGGGATATTTATGAGTATCTGTTTTTTCTTCTGATATCTCCGTTGTTGCTAGTACTTGTCCCCTAGTAACTCTAAAAATATCTGAAACTTTCACTTCCTTCCACTCATCTTCAAATCCTGCGAAGCGAAGGACTGGTTTCTTTTGTCCTTTGGCTGGGGAGAGGAGCTTGAGGTAGGTTTTCTTCTGCTCTTTGAGAACCTCTAACTTACGCTGTTGAAGTGTAATGAGCTTGTCCAGATCTTGGAAGAGGCTGCCAATGGCCCTTTGTTCGGGGGGAGAAGGAAAGAAAATTTTATAATTACCTAACTGGGGAACGGTTAACTGGGGAACTCCCGTTGATTCAATTACAATATTTTGGGTATTTATAGCATTCTCTAAAAAAACAACATCATAATCTGATTTTAATGATAGAAGACGCACAACAGGAGTAAAATTTTCGTTACGAGCTTTTGCTACTCCAACATTACCTCTGCCAGTTACTGTAACTGCAGGAGCCTCTATTCTAAAGCTATCATTATAATACCCAATAATTCCGTCATTTGTAAGAGCATTGGCAACGACCGGATATTTCCCATTATTCAATAATTTAGATTTATCAATATCTCCACCAGCAGATATTTCTGAGCACTCCTCCAACTTCCGCTGTTCCCAAGCTTCCGCATTTTGACCTGAAAATTCTTTGAAACGAATAGCTGGTGCTTTTCTTTCTTCCGTCATCTTAATTTCTATTTAGGAGATTTTGAAACTCCCTCAATCCTTTCATATCAAATTCTGGCCCATCCAACTGGTCAATCATATCAGAGAGACTTTGCTCGACAGCTGCTAGTTCTTTGCTGACATCTTCAAAAGTTTCTGAGTATTTATCCGCTACTCCTGTGACATGTTTTATCAGCTGAGTAAATAAGACATCTGGTAATTGATTCAACTCCTCAACGACTGGGACAATCCATTTCTTCTCAAGCAGTTCATTAGCCTCTTCATCTGACAAGCTTTCAATGACTTGCTTCGTTTTCAAATGGAGCTTTTTCTCTGCTTCCTTAACTATAGTAGCTAGTTGCTTTTCTTCTTCTTGAAGTTTAATGACATTCTGTAAAGTAGCCTCAAAGCTTCCTTCCTCAAAAACTGTTTGACATTGCAACCACAGGATATAGCTTCTCACACTAACTACTCCGTAAGTTTTGTCTTTTAATGTCTCCATTGATGACCAGGATACTTCAGGGTGAGCAGCTATAAAATCCATTTTTTCTGCTTTCTTAGCTTTCCTATCTAACAGATCGAGATAAGTTCTTAAAGTCGAAATCTCCAAGCTATCCACTTCGGCATAAATATCCTCCAGCAATAGATTGACTTCCTTAGTGATAAAACCATCTTGCTCGTCAGTTAAAATCTGAAGTTCTTTTTCTTCTTCAGAAAGATTATCAATCAATTGAACATATGTATCCTTAATCTCTTGCAACCTAGCTTTTTGAGCTTTTATCTGCTCCAATTCTTCTGTAAGTTGGACTTCCTGAACCAACTCAAAAGGTAGTATGCGACCTATCCAGCCTTCCTGTTGTTCTTCTGCTTCTTTTCCCTTCTTTTTCTTTATGACAATATTTGGATCCACGCGCTTAACAGTTTGAAAACCTTCGGTCTGTATCATCTCCAAATCCTGAGAAATTTCCTGCCATCCATCGTCTAAAAGTTGATAGGCAGTGTAAGGATCAACTATGGGATAGTCAAATAAATTCTTGAATAGCTGCTGACTAATCACAGACTCGGCCTGGGGTAAAGAAACAGATAAAGCCTGAACTACCAAATAATCATATAGGTATGCAGAAAACGATTCAAAGCTCTGATGATAATCGGATAAGAATTTTTTTATATCCTCATTATTTAAAATCACTTGTTTTAAGTCTGAACTTTTAAACTCGACATAAGGAGATCCATCATCTTCAAAAAGGTCAGAAAATAAACTGGG
>NZ_AJRH01000003.1:0-104077 GCF_000297015.1 Streptococcus sp. GMD6S
ATATTATTATGTTTGCAGGGGGCATATAAACAGTGTAAAAAACCGCTCAGCTGAGCGGTTTTCGTATTTTATCATACTTTACAGTACCCACGTACGAATAGCATGGGCAACGCCAGATTCGTCATTTGTTTTGGTGATGTATTTGGCGATTTTTTTGAGTTCTGGATTTCCATTTTCCATAACAACGGGGTTTCCAACGACTTCGAGCATGGCACGGTCATTTTCTTCGTCCCCGATAGCCATAGTTTCATCTTTGGTCAATCCTAGTTTTTCAGCTAAGTGAGTGATGGCTGAACCCTTGTCCACATTCTTTTTAAGGAGTTCGAGGTAGAAAGGAGCAGATTTGTTGATGGAGTAGCGCTCGTAAAATTCGGCTGGAATTTTTTCAATAGCAGCGTCGAGAATTTCTGGTTCATCGATAAACATACACTTGACAATTTCCTTGTCAGCCATTTCTTCAGGAGTGCGGTAGAAGATGGGCATGCTGACGAGGGTTGATTCGTGCACCGTGTACTTTCCGATATTGCGATTGGCAGTATAGATACCGTCCTTGGTAATAGCGTGCATGTGGACACCGAGCTTGCGACTGAGAAATTCCATATCCAGATAATCCTCATAGGTCAAGGATTCGCTGATAATCTCCTGCCCAGTAGCAGTTTCTTGGACAAGGGCACCGTTGAAGGTTACGACATAGTCACCCTCGTCTCTCAATTGCAAGTCGTCCAGAAGTTTGGCAACGCCTGCGATAGGACGACCTGTTGCAATGACGACTTTGACACCAGCTTGTTTGGCGTCTTGAATGGCAGAAAAGACTTCCGGAGTGATCTCCTTTTTACTGTTAACTAGGGTACCATCGATATCGACGGCGATTAGTTTAATACTCATAAATTTCCTCTTCTAGTTTTTATTTGGGGTAAAATGATCGTTCTCAATCAAGTGTAAAAATTGCTGGGTAATGCTTGCGAAGATGCTATTTTGATCTAACATTTCTTTTGGAAAATAGAAACGATTGTCTCCGTGGCGACTGCCAGCAAGGGATTGGACGATAGGAGACAGGCTAGAGAGTTCAGCTAGTTCTCCATTTTTTTGTAAAATCTCAATCTGTGTCCGTGGGTTTTCAGATTCGGGACGATAGATATCATAAGGAAGGTCAAAGTTCTTATGAATAGCAGTATAGTAGTCTGGATCAAAACCGATTTCTTCAACCAGTTGTCTCATGGTTGCGAGTTGGTCTTGGTCTTTTTCTGAAAAAGTAATGGATTTAAAGACCTTGCGGTTGACAAAACGTTGCGACAAGTCGGCTAGTATCTTGTCAGGACTGGTCATCCAGAGTTGGAAGTAGGTATTCATCACGCCGTCATCAAGTGCCAGATAGTCAGATAGAGTAACTTTCTTTTCAAAAAAAGGTAGCAAATGTGGAGAAGTGCGTGCAAAGAAATCTTTGTCTTCAGGATAGAGTTCCTTAGCGCGTTTGAGGAGATTTTGTAGGAGAACTTCCATGGCACGTGTTGCTGGGTGGAAATAAACCTGCATATACATCTGGTAGCGACTGAGAACATAGTCTTCAATGGCATGCATACCGTTGCGCTGAAAGGCGATCCCATTTTCGACAGGACGAATCACTCGTAGGATCCGTGTCAGGTCAAATTCCCCATAAGATGCTCCTGTAAAATAGGAGTCGCGCAAGAGATAGTCCATGCGGTCTGCATCAATCTGACTAGAAATGAGCTGTACGACCTGTTTGTTAGGATAGGTATGGTCGATGACACTGGCCACCTTTTCTGGGAAATCTGGCGCTACTTGAAGCAGGACTTGGTGAATCTCTGTCTCAGGACTTTGGATAATTTCCTGGGTAATGGCCTCATGATCTGTATCAAAGAGATTTTCAAAAGTATGCGAGTAGGCACCATGTCCAAGGTCATGTAGGAGAGCAGCGATCATGGTCAAGAGAGACTCAGCAGGATCCCATTCTTCAGGATATTTTTCTTCAAAAATCTCCGTGATACGTCGAGCAATCTCATAGACACCCAAGCAGTGGGAAAAGCGGCTGTGCTCCCCACCGTGGAAGGTATAACTGGAAGTTCCTAGTTGCTTGATACGGCGCAGACGTTGAAATTCCTTTGTATTGATCAAGTCATAGATGACCTGGTTGTTTACATGGATATAGTTGTGAACTGGGTCACGGAATACTTTTTCGTTCATATGACCATTATAGCAAAATCCTGCTCTTTTTGGTAAAATAGTAGGACAAGAGACAGAAAGAGGATTTGATGTGAAGATTCGGATGCGAAATACGATTCAGTTTGATGAGCAGTTGGAAGTCATTGACCAACTCTATGACGTGGAAGTGCGTGAAAAGGGGGATTATAGCTATTTACTCTTTTATAATGAGGAAAAGGAGAAAGTGGTTCTCAAGTTTCATCAAGAAGAATTGGTGATGACCCGTTTCTCAAAGCCCAATACCATCATGCGTTTTCTAAAGGATAGTGATAGTTTGGCCTATATTCCTACTCCAATGGGGATGCAGGAGTTTATCATTCAAACGAGTCATTACAAACTGGATGGGCAAAAGATTGAGCTAGCCTATCAACTACAAAACCAAGAGGGACATCCCTTTGCTAGCTATCAATTGGAAATTACTTGGGGATAAGAAAAAGGTTGGCGAGGGCCAACCTTATTTGATATAGAGTTCTTGGTTTTTTAGGACAATTTCACGTACACTTGCAAACTTCTTGAGTTTTTTTAATTCTTCAGGATGGGTTACGAGAGTGATGACATAGCCCTCTTTGCCCATGCGACCTGTACGGCCAGCACGGTGAGTGTAAGTTTCGATATCTCTAGGAATATCAAAGTTTACGACACATTCTAGACTATCGATATCAATTCCACGAGCCAGAAGGTCAGTTGCAAGGAGCAAGGTTAGTTGCTTGTCCTTAAACTTTTCCAAGATAACTTTTCTAAACTTGACATTGACATCACTAGCGAGGGAAACAGCTAGGATATCTCGATACTGTAATTTTTCTTCTGCACTTCCAAGGTCTGATAGGCTATTAAAGAAGACCAGACCGCGGAAATCCTCAACATGAGCTAGTTTTCGTAGCATATCCACTCGGTGACGTTGGTCTACCTGCATGTAGAAGTGTTGGATGTTGTCCAACTTTTGGTCAGAAAGGTCGATGGTGCGCGTGTTTGGAGCAATCTTTTCTTGGTCAAACTTGGTCGTCGCACTCATGTAGATGAGTTGGTGGTCACGAGGTGCGTAGTGAGTAATTTTCTCTACAAAGTGAATCTGAGAATCATCGAGCAATTGGTCAAATTCATCCAGAATGATGGTTTCCACATTCATCATCTTGATTTTTTTCAATTTAATCAACTCAAAGATACGGCCAGGAGTTCCGATCAGAATTTCTGGCCCTTTTTTTAGGCGTTCAATCTGGCGTTTCTGACTTGAACCTGATAAGAAGAGCTGAGCAGTCAAGCCGATAGCCTCTGACCACGTTTTACATACATCAAAAATTTGTCCAGCAAGTTCTGTATTTGGTGCTAGAATCAAGAGTTGCTGGGCTTTTTTCTTTTGTAGTCTGAGAAGACTTGGTAGGAGGTAAGCTAGGGTCTTACCAGTTCCTGTTGGGCTCACTCCTAGGAGGTTTTCTCCAGCAAGAATGGGCTCAAATAGTTGAGTTTGAATGGGGGTGAATTCTTGGAAACCGAGTCGGTCACTTAGTTCTTGCCATTCAGTCGGTAGTTTGGTTTTCATTTTTCTGCCTCAAATCTAATGCCAGCAGTCTGGCGCATGATATATAATAGGTCATGAACAGAACCTGCATCATCCAGCCAGTTCTGGTAAAGTGTCTGGTCTGGTTGCTGAATCATGTGTGCAAATGCAGCTGCTTCCTCAGTCATCGTATGGGGAGCCTGTTGGATAGGGAGCTGGACTTGATTTCCTTGGTGGTCGGTAAAAATAGCTGAGCGGACATGTTCAATCGTGTTGAGTGTCAAGGTTCCATCTGTTGTGTAGATCTCGCAAGGAAGATTGGAAGTGATGTTTTTTCCAGCCTTGATATGAACTTGAAAGTCAGGGTAGAAGAGGATACCATCGCCATTTAGGTCAATGCTATTGTCAAGCTGTTGAGCCTGATAGGTCGCGTCTTGGGCCTTTCCAAAGAGACGAATAGCAGCGTAGATAGGATAAATCCCCAAGTCCATAAGAGCTCCACCAGCAAAACGGTCTGAAAAGACATTGGGAGTCTGTCCAGCCAACAAGTCAGGCATCTTGGAAGAATACTTGGCATAGTTGAAATCTGCTCCCAGCACTTGCTTGTCTGCTAAAAAGTTTTTGATAGTAGTAAAGGCTTCCTCGTGGTAATTACGAGCTGCTTCAAAAATAAAACAGTGATTTTTCTCAGCTGTTTGTCTCAAATCTAGCCATTCATGTGGCTGAGTAACAGCAGGTTTTTCAAGAATGACATGTTTACCTGCAGACAAGGCAGTCTTGGCTTGAACAAAATGCAAGGAGTTTGGACTAGCGATATAGACTACATCAAAGGAAGACTGAAAGAATTCCTCTAATTGATCAAAGAGTTGGATATTCTTATAGCGGGAAGCAAAGGTTGCGGCAGTTTCTAGTTTTCTAGAATAGACTGCAACCAGCTGGTATTCTCCGCTAGCATGGGCTGCTTCTATGAAATGATGGCTGATAGCCCCTGTTCCGATAACACCTAATTTAAGCATAAATACTCCTTTTCCGACTTTAAATCCTTCCTTCATTATAACATAGAAAAGAAGGACTATCCAACAGATGGTAAAAATTTTCAAATGGACTACGCTTTTCTTAAAGAAAGTGGTACAATATTGAAATGAGTAAATGAAACTGAAATGGGAGAGATAATGAGATTATTACCAATAAGAAAAATATCTCGTCAGTCTAAAAGACTAGCGCTTTTTTTGACCTTTTGTGCAGGATATGTCGATGCCTATACCTTTATCGTTCGAGGGAACACCCTTGTGGCTGGACAAACTGGGAATGTTGTTTTTCTCTCTGTAGGACTCATTCAGCAGAATGTCTCGGACGCCAGTGCTAAAGTGATGACCTTGTTGTCCTTTATGATGGGTGTCTTTTTTCTGACATTGTATAAGGAAAAACTTCGAATTGTTAAAAAGCCGATTTTGTCCTTGATACCACTCGCGGTCTTATCCATAATCATTGGTTTTGTTCCCTTGTCAGTAGACAATATCTACCTAGTTCCACCCTTAGCGTTTTGTATGGGACTGGTGACAACAGCCTTTGGAGAAGTTTCGGGTATCGCCTATAATAATGCCTTTATGACTGGGAATATTAAACGAACCATGTTGGCTTTTGGGGATTATTTCCGAACCAAGCATACGCCTTTTCTACGAGAGGGCTTGATTTTTGTTAGCTTGCTTAGTAGTTTTGTCTTCGGAGTTGTTTTCTCAGCTTATTTGACGATTTACTATCAAGAGAAGACAATTCTAGGTGTTCCTTTTATGATGAGTATCTTTTACTTCAGCATGCTTTTTGCTTTTTGGAGGAAAAAAGGGAAAGAAAAAGCTTAAATTTGATTGATTTCGCTTGTAAGAAAAAAGAAGATATGCTATACTTGAAGAGTTGACTATGCACAGTCCTGTGCAACCGCACGAACATCGTTGCTCACATAGTGAGTATAAAGTGGTTCGTCCCACGATGCTAGGCGAGTCTTCACAAAAATACGGGGAAACCCAAAAAATCATAGGAGGTGCATAATGAGCACATACGCAATTATCAAAACTGGCGGAAAACAAGTTAAAGTTGAAGTTGGTCAAGCAGTTTACGTTGAAAAATTGAACGTTGAAGCTGGTCAAGAAGTTACTTTTAACGAAGTTGTTCTTGTTGGTGGTGAAAACACTGTTGTCGGAACTCCACTTGTTGCTGGAGCTACTGTAGTTGGAACTGTTGAAAAACAAGGAAAACAAAAGAAAGTTGTTACTTACAAGTACAAACCTAAAAAAGGTAGCCACCGTAAACAAGGTCACCGTCAACCATATACAAAAGTTGTCATCAACGCGATCAACGCTTAATTTTAAGGAGAACACATGATACAAGCAGTCTTTGAGAGAGCCGAAGATGGCGAGCTGAGGAGTGCGGAAATTACTGGACACGCCGAAAGTGGCGAATACGGCTTAGATGTCGTGTGTGCATCGGTTTCTACGCTTGCCATTAACTTTGTCAATTCCATTGAGAAATTTGCAGGCTACGAACCAATCTTAGAATTAAACGAAGATGAAGGTGGCTATCTAAAGGTTGAAATACCAGCGGATCTTCCTTCACACCAGAGAGAAATGACCCAGTTATTCTTCGAATCATTTTTCTTAGGTATGGCAAACTTATCGGAGAACTCTTCTGAGTTCGTCCAAACCAGAGTTATCACAGAAAACTAACACGGAGGAAAACATTATGTTAAAAATGACTCTTAACAACTTGCAACTTTTCGCCCACAAAAAAGGTGGAGGTTCTACATCAAACGGACGTGATTCACAAGCGAAACGTCTTGGAGCTAAAGCAGCTGACGGACAAACTGTAACAGGTGGATCAATCCTTTACCGTCAACGTGGTACACACATCTACCCAGGTGTAAACGTTGGACGTGGTGGAGACGATACTTTGTTCGCTAAAGTTGAAGGCGTAGTACGCTTTGAACGTAAAGGTCGCGATAAGAAACAAGTTTCTGTTTACCCAATCGCAAAATAAAAAGGTCCAGTAAACCTTTTTATCCCGAGCCTTGGTATTTTAAGGCGAGGAAGCTAGAAGTAGCATTAAATAAGGCTTTCCGAGTTCTCGGAGAGCCTATTTTTTTGTTTTGATACCCATTTTGAATTTAATAGAGAATAGTTAGATTTAAACTTGCGATGGACACTTTTTTCTTTTTTGGAAAAATTCTGAAATATGGTATAATGAACAGATAGAGAAGTTGGGGGTAGAAGATGAATATTCAACAATTACGCTATGTTGTTGCTATTGCCAATAGCGGTACTTTCCGTGAAGCTGCTGAAAAGATGTATGTTAGTCAGCCAAGTCTGTCTATTTCTGTGCGCGATTTGGAAAAAGAGCTGGGGTTTAAGATTTTCCGTCGGACGAGTTCGGGGACTTTCTTAACCCGTCGTGGTATGGAATTTTATGAGAAAGCGCAGGAGTTAGTTAAAGGCTTTGATGTTTTTCAAAATCATTATGCCAACCCTGAGGAAGAAAAAGATGAATTTTCCATTGCCAGCCAGCACTATGACTTCTTGCCACCAACGATTACGGCCTTTTCGGAACGTTATCCTGACTACAAGAACTTTCGTATTTTTGAGTCTACTACAGTTCAGATATTAGACGAAGTGGCCCAAGGACATAGTGAGATTGGGATTATCTACCTCAACAACCAAAATAAAAAGGGCATCATGCAACGGGTTGAAAAGCTTGGTTTAGAAGTTATTGAACTAATTCCTTTCCAGACTCACATTTATCTTCGTGAAGGGCATCCTTTAGCCCAGAAGGAGGAATTGGTCATGGAGGATTTAGCGGATCTACCAACCGTTCGTTTTACTCAGGAAAAGGATGAGTATCTATACTATTCAGAGAACTTTGTCGACACCAGCGCGAGCTCGCAGATGTTTAATGTGACGGACCGTGCTACTTTGAATGGTATTTTGGAGCGGACGGATGCTTATGCGACTGGATCTGGATTTTTAGATAGTGACAGTGTTAATGGGATTACAGTCATTCGTCTCAAGGATAATCTAGATAATCGCATGGTCTATGTCAAACGGGAAGAAGTTGAGCTTAGTCAAGCTGGGACTCTTTTCGTTGAGGTTATGCAAGAATATTTTGATCAAAAGAGGAAATCATGAAAAAAAGAGGAATGGTAGCAGTCATTGTACTGCTTTTGATTGGGCTGGATCAGTTGGTCAAAAATTATGTTGTCCAGCAGATTCCACTGGGTGAAGTGCGTTCGTGGATACCCAATCTCGTTAGCTTGACCTACCTGCAAAATAGAGGAGCAGCCTTCTCCATGCTGCAAGATCAGCAGTGGTTATTTGCTGTCATTACATTGGTCGTCATGGTAGGAGCCATTTGGTATCTACATAAACACATGGAGGATTCTCTCTGGTTAGTTTTTGGACTGACTTTGATAATCGCGGGAGGTCTGGGTAACTTTATCGACAGAATGAGTCAAGGTTTTGTGGTGGATATGTTTCACCTAGACTTTATCAACTTTGCGATTTTCAATGTTGCTGACAGCTATTTGACAGTTGGTGTGATTGTTTTATTGATTGCAATGCTTAAAGAGGAAGTAAATGGAAATAAAAATTGAAACTGGTGGGCAACGTCTAGACAAGGCTTTGTCAGATCTGACAGAATTGTCACGCAGTCTCGCGAATGAACAAATCAAGGCTGGACAAGTTTTGGTTAATGGGCTAGTCAAGAAAGCAAAATACACTGTCCAAGAGGGGGATATCGTCACCTACCATGTGCCAGAACCGGAGGTTTTAGAGTATGTGGCTGAAGATATTCCGCTAGATATCATTTACCAAGATGAGGATGTAGCCGTTGTTAACAAACCTCAGGGGATGGTGGTGCATCCGAGTGCTGGTCATACTAGCGGAACCTTGGTCAATGCCCTCATGTACCATATCAAGGACTTGTCAGGTATCAATGGTGTTCTCCGGCCGGGTATCGTTCACCGCATTGACAAGGACACGTCGGGTCTCCTCATGATTGCTAAGAATGATGAGGCGCATCTAGCACTTGCTCAAGAACTTAAGGACAAGAAGTCTCTCCGCAAATACTGGGCGATTGTTCATGGCAATCTTCCCAATGATCGTGGTGTGATTGAAGCGCCAATTGGTCGTAGTGAAAAAGACCGTAAGAAACAGGCTGTGACTGCTAAAGGGAAGCCGGCAGTGACGCGTTTCCACGTTTTGGAACGTTTTGGTGATTATAGCTTAGTGGAGTTGCAACTGGAAACAGGACGTACCCACCAAATCCGTGTTCATATGGCTTATATTGGCCATCCAGTCGCTGGTGATGAAGTCTATGGTCCTCGTAAGACTTTGAAAGGACAAGGACAGTTTCTCCATGCTAAGACTCTAGGTTTTACCCATCCGAGAACAGGTGAAACCTTGGAATTCACAGCAGATATTCCAGAGATTTTTAAAGAAACGCTGGAAAGATTGCGTAAAACTGAGAATAGATAAAAGAGTTGAGATGCCTTGTCTCAACCTTTTTCATTTCAAGTCTTTTCTATTTTAAAGTATTCATGTTATAATGGATAAATATGAAGAATCGGAGTGAGAATATGAAGTACAAACGAATCGTCTTTAAGGTAGGGACTTCCTCCTTGACAAATGAAGACGGGAGTTTATCAAGGAGTAAAGTAAAGGCAATTACCCAGCAATTGGCTATGCTGCATGAGGCTGGACATGAGTTGATTTTAGTGTCATCTGGGGCAGTTGCCGCTGGATTTGGAGCTTTGGGTTTTAAAAAACGTCCGACCAAGATTGCAGATAAACAAGCTTCGGCTGCAGTTGGTCAGGGACTTTTGTTGGAGGAATATACAACCAACCTCCTCATGCGCCAGATCGTTTCTGCACAAATCTTGCTGACACAGGATGATTTTGTAGATAAACGTCGCTATAAGAACGCCCATCAGGCCTTGTCTGTATTGCTTCATCGTGGTGCAATTCCCATCATCAATGAAAATGATAGTGTCGTCATTGACGAACTCAAGGTGGGTGATAATGACACTCTGAGTGCCCAGGTAGCGGCTATGGTCCAAGCGGACCTTTTAGTTCTCTTGACTGATGTGGACGGTCTCTATACTGGAAATCCCAACTCAGATCCAAGAGCTAAACGTCTTGAGAGAATCGAGACTATCAATCGTGAGATTATTGATATGGCTGGTGGAGCAGGTTCGTCTAATGGTACTGGGGGTATGCTGACAAAAATCAAAGCTGCAACTATTGCGACGGAGTCAGGAGTGCCAGTCTATATTTGCTCCTCCTTGAAATCAGATGCCTTGATTGAGGCAGTAGAGGATACCAAGGATGGTTCTTACTTTGTTGCGCAAGAGAAGGGACTTCGTACTCAGAAACAATGGCTGGCCTTCTATGCTCAAAGTCAGGGAACGATTTGGGTAGATGGTGGGGCTGCAGAGGCACTTTCAAAAAACGGGAAAAGTCTCCTTTTATCGGGTGTGGTAGAAGTGGAAGGAAACTTCTCTTATCACGATATTGTCACAGTAGCAGATAAAGAAACAGGTCAATCTCTTGGAAAGGGACGTGTCCAATTTGGCGTCTCAGCTCTAGAAGATATGCTCCGTTCTCAAAAAGCTAAGGGAGTCTTGATTCACCGTGATGACTGGATTTCCATCACTCCTGAAATCCAGCTACTCTTTACAGAATTTTAGAGGTGAACGATGGTAAGTACACAAGAACAATTTGAACAGGTACAGGCTGTTAAGAAATCAATCAATACTGCTAGTGAAGCAGTGAAAAACCAAGCCTTGCTAGCTATGGCTGATCACTTAGTGGCTGCTACTGAGGAGATTTTAGCGGCCAATGCCCTCGATATGGAAGCGGCCAAGGGGAAAATCTCAGATGTTATGCTAGACCGTCTTTATTTGGATGAAGGGCGAATCCAAGCGATGGCAAGAGGGATTCGTGAAGTGGTTGCTTTACCAGATCCAATCGGTGAAGTCATAGAAACAAGCCAGCTTGAAAATGGCTTGGTTATTACTAAGAAGCGTGTGGCCATGGGGGTTATTGGGATTATCTATGAAAGCCGTCCAAATGTGACGTCTGACGCGGCTGCTTTGGCTCTTAAAAGTGGCAATGCGGTCGTTCTTCGTAGTGGTAAGGACGCCTACCAAACTGCTCATGCTATTGTCACAGCTTTGAAGAAGGGCTTGGAGACGACTACCATTCATCCAAATGTGATTCAACTGGTGGAAGACACCAGCCGAGAAAGTAGCTATGCTATGATGAAGGCCAAGGGCTATCTAGACCTCCTCATTCCTCGTGGAGGCGCTGGCTTGATCAATGCCGTGGTTGAAAATGCTATCGTACCTGTTATTGAAACAGGAACTGGGATTGTCCATGTCTATGTAGATAAGGATGCTGATGAAGACAAGGCTCTAGCCATCATCAACAATGCCAAAACTAGTCGTCCTTCTGTCTGCAATGCTATGGAGGTTTTGCTAGTTCATGAAGACAAGGCAGCAAGCTTCCTTCCTCGCTTGGAACAAGTTCTGGTTGCAGAGCGTAAGGAAGCTGGACTGGAACCAATTCAATTTCGTTTGGATAGCACAGCAAGTCAGTTTGTTTCAGGTCGAGCAGCTGAGGCCCAAGACTTTGACACTGAGTTTTTAGACTATGTCCTAGCTGTTAAGGTTGTGAGCAGTTTAGAAGAAGCGGTTGCGCATATTGAAGCCCACAGTACCCATCATTCGGATGCGATTGTGACGGAAAATGTTGAAACTGCGGCTTTCTTTACAGATCAAGTGGACTCAGCAGCGGTTTATGTCAATGCCTCAACGCGTTTCACTGATGGTGGGCAGTTTGGTCTTGGATGTGAGATGGGAATTTCTACTCAGAAACTGCACGCGCGTGGACCAATGGGCTTGAAAGAGTTAACCAGCTACAAGTATGTGGTTACTGGTGACGGACAGATAAGGGAGTAAGAGATGAAGATTGGATTTATCGGTTTGGGGAATATGGGTGCTAGCTTGGCTAAGGCTGTCTTGCAGGTCAGGTCGGGTGCTCAGATTCTCCTTGCCAATCGCAGTCAAGCAAAAGTAGATGCTTTCATCGCCAACTTCGGCGGTCAGGCTTCCAGTAATGAAGAAATTTTTGCAGAAGCAGATGTGATTTTTCTAGGAGTAAAGCCTGCTCAGTTTTCTGAACTGCTTTCTCAATACCAGACCATCCTTGAAAAACGAGAGAGTCTTCTTTTGATTTCCATGGCGGCTGGATTGACCTTGGAAAAACTAGCGAGTCTTATCCCAAGTCAACACCGGATCATTCGCATCATGCCCAATACTCCAGTGGCTATTGGCCAAGGAGTGATTAGTTATGCCATGTCAGCAAATTGTCGTGCTGAGGACAGGGAACTCTTTTGTCAGCTTTTAGCCAAGGCTGGCCTTTTGGTTGAGCTGGGAGATGGCTTAATTGATGCGGCGACAGGTCTTGCAGGTTGTGGACCAGCCTTTGTCTACCTTTTTATTGATGCTTTAGCAGATGCGGGTGTGCAGACAGGATTGCCCCGAGAAATGGCTTTGAAAATGGCAGCCCAAACAGTAGTCGGCGCTGGACAAATGGTTCTCGAAAGCCAGCAACATCCTGGAGTTTTGAAGGACCAAGTTTGCAGCCCAGGAGGTTCGACTATTGCTGGTGTAGCAAGTCTGGAAGAACATGCCTTTAGAGGCACAGTCATGGACGCAGTTCAGCAAGCCTATAAACGAACACAAGAACTAGGTAAATAAGAGGTTGGATGACTCCCAGCCTCTTTTATGGTCGATTGAATGGAGAAGACGCAAAAAGATTGTCACAAAAATCTATTTTTTTGATAGAATAGAAGGTAGAAAAAAAGAAATGAGTTAGACATGTCAAAAGGATTTTTAGTCTCTCTTGAGGGACCGGAGGGAGCAGGAAAGACCAGCGTTTTAGAGGCTCTACTCCCAATTTTAGAGGAAAAAGGAGTAGAGGTGCTGACGACCCGTGAACCAGGTGGAGTCTTGATTGGGGAGAAGATTCGTCAAGTGATTTTGGACCCAAGTCATACTCAGATGGATCCTAAAACAGAACTCCTTCTCTATATTGCCAGTCGTAGACAGCACTTGGTGGAAAAAGTTCTTCCAGCACTTGAAGCTGGCAAGTTGGTCATTATGGACCGCTTCATCGATAGTTCTGTTGCTTATCAGGGATTTGGCCGTGGTTTGGATATTGATGCCATTGATTGGCTCAATCACTTTGCGACAGATGGCCTTAAACCCGATTTGACCCTCTATTTTGACATTGAGGTGGAAGAAGGACTGGCTCGCATTGCTGCTAATAGTGACCGCGAGGTCAATCGTTTGGACATGGAAGGTTTAGACTTGCACAAGAAAGTTCGTCAAGGTTACCTTTCTCTTCTGGACAAAGAAGGAAATCGCATTGTTAAGATTGATGCGAGTCTTCCTTTGGAGCAAGTTGTGGAAACGACCAAGGCTGTCTTGTTTGACAGAATGGGCTTGGCTAAATGAAACAAGAACAACTAAAAGCTTGGCAGCCAGACCAGTTTGACCGCTTTGTCCGTATCCTAGAACAAGATCAGCTCAATCACGCCTATCTCTTTTCAGGTTTCTTTGGAAGCTTGGAAATGGCGCAGTTTTTGGCTAAGAGCCTCTTTTGTACGGATAAAGTAGGCGTTCTACCATGTGAGAAATGCCGAAACTGCAAGCTGATTGAACAGGAAGAATTCCCCGATGTTACCTTGATTAAGCCAGTCAATCAGGTCATCAAGACAGAACGCATTCGGGAATTGGTGGGTCAGTTTTCTCAAGCAGGGATTGAAAGTCAGCAGCAGGTTTTTATTATCGAGCAGGCGGAGAAAATGCATCCCAACGCTGCTAACTCTCTGCTCAAGGTCATCGAAGAACCCCAGAGTGAGGTTTATATTTTCTTCTTGACCAGCGATGAGGAAAAGATGTTGCCAACAATCCGTAGTCGGACCCAGATTTTCCATTTTAAAAAGCAAGAAGAAAAGCTCATCCATCAATTAGAACAAGCAGGTCTGGTCAAGAAAAAAGCAACTCTCTTAGCCCAGTTTTGTCAATCACGTGCTGAAGCTGAAAAGTTGGTCAATCAGGCTAGTTTTTGGACCTTGGTGGATGAGAGCGAACGCCTGCTGACCTGGTTATTAGCTAAGAAAAAAGAGAGTTATTTGCAAGTTGCGAAATTAGCCAGCTTGGTAGATGACAAGGAAAAACAAGATCAGGTCTTGCGAATCCTCGAAGTCCTCTGTGGGCAGGATCTCTTGCAAGCAAGGATTCGACAGATTCTACAAGATTTACTAGAAGCTAGAAAAATGTGGCAGGCTAATGTCAGCTTTCAAAATGCTATGGAATATCTGGTCTTGAAAGAAATATAAACTCAATGAAGGATAAAGAAAGGAAAGGGCTGGTTTATGGACAAAAAAGAATTATTTGACGCGCTGGATGATTTTTCCCAACAGTTACTGGTGACCTTGGCCGATGTGGAAGCCATCAAGAAAAATCTCAAGAGCCTGGTAGAGGAAAATACAGCTCTTCGCTTGGAAAATAGTAAGTTGCGCGAACGCTTGGGCGAGGTGGAAGCAGATACTCCCGTCAAGGCTAAGCATGTTCGTGAAAGCGTCCGTCGAATCTATAAGGACGGTTTTCACGTATGTAATGATTTTTATGGACAACGCCGAGAGCAGGACGAGGAATGTATGTTCTGTGACGAGTTGTTGTACAGGGAGTAGGCATGCAGATTCAAAAAAGTTTTAAGGGGCAGTCTTCCTATGGCAAGCTTTACCTTGTAGCAACGCCGATTGGCAATCTAGACGATATGACCTTTCGTGCCATCCAGACCTTGAAAGAAGTGGACTGGATTGCTGCTGAGGACACGCGCAATACTGGTCTCTTGCTCAAGCATTTTGATATTTCGACAAAGCAGATCAGTTTTCATGAGCACAATGCCAAGGAAAAAATTCCTGATTTGATTGGTTTCTTGAAAGCAGGACAAAGTATCGCTCAGGTATCCGATGCGGGTCTGCCTAGTATCTCGGACCCTGGTCATGATTTGGTTAAGGCAGCTATTGAGGAAGAAATTGCAGTAGTGACAGTTCCGGGTGCCTCTGCAGGGATTTCTGCTTTGATTGCCAGTGGTTTAGCTCCACAACCACATATCTTTTACGGTTTCTTACCGAGAAAATCAGGCCAGCAAAAGCAATTTTTCGACTTAAAAAAAGATTACCCAGAAACTCAGATTTTCTACGAATCACCCCACCGTGTATCAGATACATTGGAAAATATGCTAGAAGTCTACGGTGACCGCTCGGTAGTCTTGGTCAGGGAATTGACCAAAATCTATGAAGAATACCAACGAGGAAAGATTTCAGAGCTACTAGAAAGTATTGCTGAAACGCCACTCAAGGGTGAATGCCTTCTCATCGTTAAAGGCGCAAGTCAGGATGTGGAGGAAAAGGACGAGGAGGACTTGTTTTCAGAAATCCAATCTCGTATCCAGCAAGGCATGAAGAAAAATCAAGCCATTAAGGAAGTTGCGAAACTCTACCAGTGGAATAAAAGCCAACTCTACGCTGCCTACCACGATTGGGAAGAAAATCAAGAAAGTGACTAAATTGGGAACCTTGTCTTCTTCCTGAAACAAAAATAACAATCATAAGTATTTTGATAAGATTGCTTATTTTGAGGAGAAATGAAAAGCAAAGTGATGAAGAAAGTAATTGGCGTACTGTTGCCTATTCTCACATTATTTATATTGTCAGCATGTAACAATAGAGTCGATCGTGATTTAGCTAAAATAGCTATTTCAAACATTCGTTCTGTAGTAGAAGCTGCAGGGTTAGAAGCAGAAGGATACTCGACAGCTGATACCTTTGGATATTATGGATCTCCGTTTTACGTTGAAGGAAATACGAAATTTGTTGATGTCTATGTGGATTTTGAAAAAGATTATGTTGAGAGCACTCCAGTCCTTAAATACAATTCGAGGCTTAAAGAAGTTGAAAAGAAAAAATTCTTTGGTTTTTCCAAGAAAACAGTCTACCGTTTAGAAATGGAGTATGTTTCTGGTGATGACAACTATGACCGACTTGAGGAAGCTTATAATATATTACTTCAAAGTGGTAGCTTGACTTCAACATATTTAAGCGATGATGTGATTAGGAATCTTTATATTAAAAATTCAATTGAATTGGACTCATTTGACTCCAATTATTCTTTGGTTCCAAAAAAAGAATATAGTGGCAACCCCAAAACCCGTCTTGAAGAGAGAGATAAAAGAGAGGCAATTTTGAAGACGGATGTAGAAGAACTCACTCCCTTAATTGAGGACCTAGACTCAAGTAGAGTCAACAATCTTGATGAAGAGACGCTTGTTCGTAATCGAGATCTACTTTTAAAAAGAGTTGCTGACAATCGTTCGACCTTTAGTATTCGAATACGTATTGATATAGAGCAGGTACGAAGACAAAACCTACAAGTAACTAATGAAGATATTGACAATTGGACGGATTCTGATTTCGAATACTTACTTGCCCAAATACTTCAAAGCGATAAACTACCTAAGAATACAGAAGTACGTTTTACTATAAAATATGGAAGCAAACTGAATTGGGAGACATTCAATTTTAATAAAGAATAATTTTTGAAAGACATTCAGGAATTCTCCTGTCTGTCTTTTTACTTAGTTTTTTGGTATAATGGACCAAGCATGAATTTAGAAAGATTTGTGGGTGTCAAATAGTCTAGTAGCTTGTTTTTATTTGGACTTAGTTTCCACCCAAAGAGGTATTAGTGTCGTGTCTCAATCTTATATCAATGTTATCGGTGCTGGCTTGGCAGGTTCTGAAGCAGCTTACCAAATCGCAGAACGTGGTATTCCAGTTAAACTCTATGAAATGCGTGGTGTCAAGTCAACTCCTCAGCACAAAACAGACAATTTTGCTGAGTTAGTTTGTTCCAATTCCTTACGTGGGGATGCTTTGACAAATGCCGTTGGACTCCTCAAGGAAGAAATGCGTCGCTTGGGTTCTGTTATCTTGGAGTCTGCTGAGGCTACACGTGTTCCTGCTGGTGGAGCCCTTGCGGTGGACCGCGATGGTTTCTCTCAAATGGTGACCGAAAAAGTGGCCAATCATCCCTTGATTGAAGTGGTTCGTGATGAAATTACAGAATTGCCGACGGATGTTATTACGGTTGTCGCTACTGGTCCTTTGACCAGTGATACCTTAGCTGAAAAGATTCATGCCCTTAATGATGGGGATGGATTCTATTTCTACGATGCGGCGGCGCCGATTATCGACGTTAACACCATTGATATGAGCAAGGTCTATCTCAAGTCTCGTTATGATAAGGGAGAAGCAGCCTACCTCAACGCTCCAATGACCAAACAAGAGTTTATGGATTTCCATGAAGCCTTGGTCAATGCTGAAGAAGCACCGCTGAATTCGTTTGAAAAAGAAAAGTACTTTGAAGGATGTATGCCTATCGAAGTCATGGCCAAGCGTGGCATTAAAACCATGCTTTATGGTCCGATGAAGCCAGTCGGTTTGGAGTATCCAGACGACTACACAGGCCCTCGTGACGGGGAGTTCAAAACACCGTATGCGGTTGTCCAACTTCGTCAGGATAATGCGGCTGGTAGTCTCTACAATATCGTCGGTTTCCAAACCCACCTCAAATGGGGAGAACAAAAGCGTGTCTTCCAAATGATTCCTGGTCTTGAAAATGCTGAGTTTGTTCGTTATGGGGTTATGCACCGCAATTCTTACATGGATTCACCAAATCTTCTTGAGCAGACTTACCGTTCTAAGAAACAGCCTAACCTCTTCTTTGCTGGTCAGATGACGGGTGTGGAAGGCTATGTTGAGTCAGCAGCCTCAGGCTTGGTTGCAGGTATTAACGCGGCTCGACTCTTCAAGGGTGAAAGTGAAGCTATCTTCCCAGAGACCACAGCGATCGGAAGTCTAGCTCATTACATCACTCATGCGGACAGCAAACATTTCCAACCAATGAATGTCAATTTTGGGATTATCAAGGAATTGGAAGGCGAGCGTATCCGTGATAAAAAAGCTCGTTATGAAAAAATTGCAGAGCGTGCCCTTGCCGACTTAGAGGAATTTTTAACGGTCTAATTTTTTTTAAAGAATTGCTCATGATACTATAAAAATCTTAGAAATTGTGATAAAATAGGTAGGATAAAAAAAGGAGAGTAAAAATGGCGAACCCCAAGTATAAACGTATTTTAATCAAGTTATCAGGTGAAGCCCTTGCCGGTGAACGTGGCGTAGGGATTGATATCCAAACAGTTCAAACAATCGCAAAAGAGATTCAAGAAGTTCATAGCTTAGGTATCGAAATTGCCCTTGTTATTGGTGGAGGAAATCTCTGGCGCGGAGAACCTGCTGCAGAAGCAGGAATGGACCGCGTTCAGGCTGATTACACTGGAATGCTTGGGACCGTGATGAATGCTCTTGTGATGGCAGATTCATTGCAACAAGTTGGTGTCGATACGCGTGTACAAACAGCCATTGCCATGCAACAAGTGGCAGAACCTTATGTACGTGGACGTGCTCTTCGCCACCTTGAAAAAGGCCGTATTGTTATCTTTGGTGCTGGTATTGGTTCACCTTACTTCTCAACAGATACAACAGCAGCCCTTCGTGCAGCTGAAATCGAAGCGGATGCCATCCTTATGGCTAAAAATGGCGTAGACGGTGTTTACAATGCCGATCCTAAGAAAGACAAAACTGCCGTTAAGTTTGAAGAATTGACCCACCGTGACGTTATCAATAAAGGTCTTCGTATCATGGACTCAACAGCTTCAACTCTCTCTATGGACAACGACATTGACTTGGTTATCTTTAACATGAACCAACCAGGCAACATCAAACGTGTCGTATTTGGTGAAAATATCGGAACAACAGTTTCAAACAATATCGAAGAAAAGGAATAAGAAAATTATGGCTAATGCAATTGTAGAAAAAGCAAAAGAGAGAATGACCCAGTCTCACCAATCACTTGCTCGTGAATTTGGAGGTATCCGTGCCGGTCGTGCCAACGCAAGCTTGCTAGACCGTATCCACGTAGAATACTATGGAGTTGAAACTCCTCTTAACCAAATCGCTTCAATTACTATTCCAGAAGCGCGTGTTTTGTTGGTAACACCATTTGACAAGTCTTCATTGAAAGACATCGAACGTGCCTTGAACGCTTCTGATCTTGGTATTACACCAGCTAATGACGGCTCTGTGATCCGCTTGGTTATCCCAGCTCTTACAGAAGAAACTCGTCGTGACCTTGCTAAAGAAGTGAAGAAGGTCGGTGAAAATGCTAAAGTGGCTGTCCGTAACATCCGCCGCGACGCTATGGACGAAGCTAAAAAGCAAGAAAAAGCAAAAGAAATAACTGAAGACGAATTGAAGACTCTTGAAAAAGATATTCAAAAAGTAACAGACGACGCTGTGAAACACATCGACGACATGACTGCCAATAAAGAAAAAGAAATCTTGGAAGTCTAGAAATAAACAGAAAAACTCAGTTGGCATTGCTGGCTGAGTTTTATTCGAAAGAAGGAAATATGAACACAAATCTTGCAAGTTTTATCGTTGGACTCATCATCGATGAAAATGACCGTTTTTACTTTGTGCAAAAGGATGGTCAGACTTACGCCCTTGCCAAGGAAGAAGGCCAACATACAGTAGGGGATACGGTCAAAGGTTTTGCCTACACGGATATGAAGCAAAAACTCCGCCTGACAACATTAGAAGTGACTGCAACTCAGGACCAATTTGGTTGGGGAACCGTAACGGAAGTTCGTAAAGACTTGGGTGTCTTTGTGGATACAGGTCTGCCCGATAAGGAAATCGTTGTGTCACTCGATATTCTTCCAGAGCTTAAAGAACTCTGGCCTAAGAAGGGTGACCGACTCTATATCCGCCTTGAAGTGGACAAGAAAGACCGAATCTGGGGACTCTTGGCGTATCAGGAAGACTTCCAATGTCTGGCTCGTCCTGCTTACAACAACATGCAGAATCAAAACTGGCCAGCCATTGTTTACCGTCTCAAGCTGTCAGGAACCTTTGTTTACCTACCAGAGAATAACATGCTTGGTTTCATTCACCCAAGTGAGCGCTACGCAGAGCCACGTTTGGGGCAAGTGTTAGATGCGCGTGTCATTGGTTTCCGCGAGGTTGATCGCACTCTTAATCTTTCTCTCAAACCACGTTCTTTTGAGATGTTGGAAAATGATGCCCAGATGATTTTGACTTACTTGGAAAGCAATGGCGGATTTATGACCTTGAATGATAAGTCATCCCCTGAGGACATCAAAGCAACCTTTGGCATTTCTAAAGGTCAGTTCAAGAAAGCACTCGGTGGTTTGATGAAGGCTGGCAAAATCAAGCAAGATCAGTTTGGGACAGAGTTGATTTAGGCCTTATAGACATGATAAAGAAACTTGAAGAAATGAGTTTAGAGGAACTCTGGCAACTTTTTCCGATTTTTTTAGTAGAGCACAAGCCAGAGTGGAAAGACTGGTATGAATCGGAAAAAGCAAATCTGAAAAAAATATTGGGTGCAAATGTTATTAAAAGAATAGAACATATCGGTAGCACTGCTATCCCTAATATTTGGGCCAAAAATATCGTTGATATTCTGTTAGAAGTAGGTAGAATAGAGGATTTAGCAAGAGTCAGGGATTTATTGGTGAAGAATGGGTGGCTAGTGATGTCGGAGAGTCCTAACAGGATTTCGCTAAATAAAGGATATACAGAGCAGGGATTTGCTGAGAAAGTTTTTCATTTACATTTGCGAATGACGGGAGATCATGACGAGATTTATTTTAGAGATTATCTCTGCCAGCATCCAGATATTGCCCAAGCGTATCAGGAATTAAAACTAAGTTTGTGGAAAAAATTTGAACACAATCGAGACGGCTATACAGATGCGAAAACAGATTTTATAAACCACTACGTTTCAGAGGCTAAGTCCAGTAATTTTCAAGAATCAGAAAAGTGTCATCAAAAAACTCTTGATAGGAGAAAGAATTGAGAAAATCATTTTACACTTGGCTCATGACCGAGCGCAATCCTAAAAGTAATAGCCCTAAAGCCATCTTGGCAGACCTCGCTTTTGAAGAGTCAGCTTTTCCAAAACATACAGATGATTTTGATGAGGTGAGTCGCTTTTTGGAGGAGCATGCCAGCTTCTCTTTTAACCTAGGAGACTTTGACGCCATCTGGCAAGAATACTTAGAACACTAGAGACAATGAGATGAGGCTAGTATTTTATTGTTCTCTTTGCTATAATAAAAAGAAATAAACGGATTAGAGAGGTTCTTTATTTGAAGGAACATTCAATAGACATTCAACTGAGTCATCCAGATGACTTGTTCCATCTTTTTGGTTCCAATGAGCGCCATCTTCGTTTGATGGAAGAAGAGCTCGATGTGGTGATTCATGCTCGTACGGAGATTGTGCAGGTTTTGGGAGAAGAGACTGCCTGTGAGGAAGCCCGTCAGGTTATCCAGGCTTTGATGGTCTTGGTAAATCGAGGAATGACCGTTGGCACGCCAGATGTGGTGACTGCGATTAGCATGGTCAAAAACGATGAAATCGACAAGTTTGTCGCCCTTTACGAAGAAGAAATTATCAAGGACAATACAGGGAAGCCGATCCGTGTCAAAACCTTAGGTCAAAAGCTTTATGTGGACAGTGTCAAACAGCATGATGTGACCTTTGGAATCGGACCAGCAGGGACAGGGAAGACCTTTCTTGCAGTGACCTTGGCAGTGACAGCCCTTAAACGTGGGCAAGTCAAGCGGATTATCCTTACTCGTCCAGCAGTGGAAGCAGGTGAGAGTCTAGGATTTCTTCCGGGTGATCTCAAGGAGAAGGTGGATCCTTATCTTCGACCTGTTTACGATGCTTTGTACCAGATTCTCGGGAAAGACCAAACGACCCGTCTCATGGAGCGTGAAATTATCGAAATCGCGCCCCTTGCCTATATGCGTGGTCGGACCTTGGATGATGCTTTTGTCATTTTAGATGAGGCACAAAATACGACCATCATGCAGATGAAGATGTTCCTGACTCGTTTAGGCTTTAATTCGAAGATGATTGTCAATGGAGATATCAGTCAGATTGACCTGCCACGCAATGTTAAGTCCGGTTTGATTGATGCTCAAGAAAAGCTCAAGAATATTCACCAAATTGACTTTGTTCATTTTTCAGCCAAGGATGTGGTTCGCCATCCGGTTGTCGCTCAGATTATTCGAGCTTATGAACCAGCTCCAGTTAAGGTTGAAGAAAATAACCAAGAAACAGAATAGCAAAAGAGCAGTTCAGATTTGAACTGCTCTTTTTTAATGAGTGTATAGCTTTAAACAAGTTCGTCGATTGACGTGTGATCTTTATCGAGACCTTGAGCAACTGGGAGGCTGGTCAAGTAACCTTGATAAGTGGTCACACCTTGACGCAAGCCTTCATCTTCAGCAATTGCTTGTGCGAATCCTTTGCCAGCCAGAGCTTCGATATAAGGAAGAGTGACATTGGTTAGGGCGATAGTAGAAGTACGGGCAACCGCACCAGGGATATTGGCAACGGCATAGTGGAGAACACCGTATTTTTCATAGACAGGTTCATCGTGTGTTGTCACACGGTCAGCTGTCTCGATAACGCCACCTTGATCAACGGCAACGTCAACGATGACAGAGCCAGGACGCATTTGTTTGACCATCTCATCTGTCACCAATTTCGGTGCTTTGGCCCCAGGGATGAGAACTGCACCAATCACCACATCAGCATCTCTCACACTTGCTTCGATGTTGAATGAATTAGACATAAGAGTTTGGATTTGGTTTCCAAAGACTTCTTCTAGAACTGAGAGACGCTTAGCGCTGATATCTAAAATAGTCACTTGAGCACCAAGACCAAGGGCAATGCGGGCAGCATGTGTACCGACGACACCACCACCGATGATGGTTACTTTTCCTTTTGGAACACCTGGTACACCACCTAGTAGGACACCAGAACCACCAGCTTGCTTAGTAAGGAAGTGAGCTCCGATTTGAACAGCCATACGACCTGCAACCTCACTCATAGGAACGAGGAGCGGTAGTTGTCCTTGATTGTCACGAACAGTTTCATAGGCAATTCCTGTTGTTTTGGCTGCTAACATAGCTTCTGCTAATTCTGGCGCAGCGGCCATGTGCAAGTAGGTGAAGAGAAGAAGATCGTCGCGCAAATAACCATATTCAGAAGCTAGTGGTTCTTTTACTTTCACGACCAACTCGGCAGCCCATGCTTCAGCAGCAGTAGCGACAATCTCAGCTCCTTGCTTTTGATAGTCAGCATCAGTAAATCCTGAACCGAGACCAGCATTTGTTTCGATGAGGACTCGATGTCCACGAGAAACTAAGCTATGGACACCAGCAGGTGTGAGGGCGACACGGTTTTCGTTATTTTTAATTTCTTTTGGGATTCCGATTAACATAGAGATAACCTACCTTTCAATTGTCGGATTGTTTTGGTTGTCACATTCCATTCCATAAATCAAAAATGTGATGGTTTTATTGTATATGAAACCGCTTCAAAAATCAAGAAAAACTTGTCATCCAAATTTATTTATGCTAGACTAGTGAGAATCAAGCTCTAATGGAGGAAAAAGTATGGAATCAATATTTGTGAAATTTGCCCAGTATCCATCTATAGAAACGGAGCGTTTATTGCTCCGACCTGTAACTTTGGACGATGCAGAAGCTATGTTTGAGTATGCCTCAGACAGAGAAAATACACGCTACACTTTTCCAACAAATCAAAGCTTAGAAGAAACCAAGAACAACATAGCTCAGTTTTACTTGGCTAGTCCCTTGGGACGGTGGGGAATCGAACTAAAAAGCAATGGTCAGTTTATTGGTACCATTGACTTGCACAAGATCGATACTGTTCTTAAGAAGGCAGCCATTGGCTACATTATCAATAAAAAATATTGGAATCAAGGATTGACGACAGAAGCCAATCGTGCCGTGATTGAACTGGCTTTTGAGCAGATTGGAATGAACAAGTTGACCGCTCTTCACGATAAAGACAATCCCGCATCAGGAAAGGTCATGGAGAAATCAGGTATGCGTTTTTCCCACGAAGAACCCTATGCCAGAATGGATAATAAAGAACCAGGTCGAATGATCACAAGGGTTCATTATGTCTTGACTAAGGAAGACTATTTTGCAAATAAATAAGCAGTTGAAAAGAAATTTTCAACTGTTTTTTCTTTCTCTTGCGAATAACTTAAGAGAGGAGAAAATATGGAAGCAATTATCGAGAAAATCAAAGAGTATAAAATCATTGTCATCTGTGCTGTTTTAGGCTTGGCCTTAGGCGTATTTTTCCTACTAAAGCCATCTACACAGACACCTGTGAAAGAAACAAACTTGCAAGCTGAAGTCTCGGCCGTTTCAAAGGATTCATCGTCTGAAAAGGAAGTCAAGAAGGAAGAAAAGGAAGAGTCTCCTGAACAAGATCTGATCACAGTGGATGTCAAAGGTGCTGTCAAATCGCCAGGGATTTATGATTTGCCAGTAGGAAGTCGAGTTCATGATGCCGTTCAGAAGGCGGGTGGATTGACAGAGGAAGCAGATAGTAAGTCGCTTAATCTAGCACAGAAAGTCAGTGACGAGGCTCTTGTCTATGTTCCAACTAAGGGAGAAGAAGCAGTGAGTCAGCAGACTGCCTCTGGAACGACTGCTTCGACAAGTAAAGATAAGAAGGTCAACCTAAATAAAGCTAGTCTGGAAGAACTCAAGCAGGTCAAAGGCTTGGGAGGAAAACGAGCCCAGGATATTATCGATCATCGTGAGGCAAATGGCAAGTTCAAGTCGGTTGATGAATTAAAGAAGGTTTCTGGTATTGGCGCTAAGACCATAGAAAAGCTAAAAGACTATGTTACAGTGGATTAAGAATTTCCCTATCCCCCTAATCTATCTGAGTTTCCTGTTGCTCTGGCTTTACTATGCCATTTTTGGAGTGTCCTATCTCGCACTGCTAGGTTTTGTTTTTTTGCTTGTCTGTCTCTTTTTCCAATTTCCTTGGAAATCGGCCGGTAAAGTTCTAGCGTTTTGTGGAGTTTTTGGTTTTTGGTTTTTGTTTCAAACTTGGCAACAGACACAAGCTAATCAAAACCTAGTGGATTCTGTTGAAAGGGTACGGATTTTACCAGATACCATCAAAGTCAATGGAGACAGTCTGTCCTTTCGGGGCAAGGCTGAGGGTCGCACCTTCCAAGTTTACTATAAACTCCAGTCTGAGGAGGAGAAAGAGCTCTTTCAGGCCTTAACAGACCTTCACGAGATAGAGATAGAAGGAAAACTTTCAGAGCCTGAAGGTCAGAGGAATTTTGGTGGCTTTGACTACCAAGCCTATCTGAAAACTCAGGGGATTTACCAAACTTTGACTATCAAGAGTATCCAGTCAATGAGAAAGATTAGCAGTTGGGATATAGGAGAAAATCTGTCCAGTTTACGTCGAAAGGCTGTAGTTTGGATCAAGATGCACTTTCCAGATCCTATGCGCAATTATATGACAGGTCTTCTTTTAGGACATTTGGACACGGACTTTGAGGAGATGAATGAGCTCTATTCCAGTCTTGGAATTATCCATCTCTTTGCCTTGTCGGGTATGCAGGTAGGCTTTTTCATGGATGCCTTTAAGAAACTCCTCTTGCGATTGGGCTTAACTCAAGAAAAGTTGAAGTGGCTAACTTATCCCTTTTCTCTTATCTATGCAGGTCTGACAGGATTTTCAGCATCTGTTATTCGCAGTCTCTTGCAAAAGTTACTAGCACAACATGGTATTAAGGGCTTGGATAATTTTGCCTTGACGGTCCTTGTCCTTTTTATCATTATGCCAAACTTTTTCCTAACTGCAGGAGGAGTCTTGTCCTGCGCTTATGCTTTTATCTTGACCATGACCAGCAAAGAAGGCGATGGGATCAAGGCTGTTGCCAGAGAAAGTTTGGTCATTTCTTTGGGAATATTGCCCATTCTATCCTTTTATTTTGCAGAATTTCAGCCTTGGTCTATCCTTTTGACCTTTGTCTTTTCCTTTCTGTTTGATGTGGTCTTCTTGCCGCTTTTGTCCATCTTATTCATTCTGTCCTTCGTTTACCCAGTCACTCAGTTTAACTTTGTCTTTGAGTGGTTGGAGGGCGTCATTCGCTTGCTATCGCAGCTGGCAAGTAGGCCCCTGGTCTTTGGTCAACCCAACGCATGGCTGTTGATTCTACTGTTAGTTTCATTAGCCTTGGTCTATGACATGAGGAAAAACATCAAAAGACTAGCAGGAGTCAGTCTTTTTATTGTGGGGCTCTTTTTCTTGACCAAGCATCCACTTGAAAATGAAATTACCATGCTAGATGTTGGGCAAGGGGAGAGTATTTTCCTACGGGATGTAACTGGTAAAACCATTCTCATAGATGTAGGTGGTAAGGCAGAATCTGATAAGAAAATCGAGGCTTGGCAAGAAAAGGCGACGACCAGCAATGCCCAGAGAACCTTGATTCCTTATCTTAAAAGTCGAGGAGTAGATAAGATTGACCAGCTGATTTTGACCAATACAGACAAGGAACATGTTGGTGATTTACTGGAGGTGACCAAGGCTTTCCATGTTGGAGAGATTTTAGTATCAAAAGGAAGTCTGACACAGAAGGAATTTGTAGCGGAACTAGAAGCAAGTCAAACTAAGGTGCGCAGTGTGACAGCAGGGGAGAATTTACCGATTTTTGGCAGTTACTTAGAAGTCCTATCTCCAAGGAAGATTGGAGATGGGGATCGTGATGATTCTCTGGTTCTTTATGGAAAACTTTTGGATAAGCACTTTCTCTTTACTGGAAACTTGAAGGAGAAGGGAGAGAAGGAACTTTTAAAGCAATACCCTACCTTAGAGTTGGATATCTTGAAGGCAGGTCAACATGGTTCAAAGACTTCATCTAGCCCAGCTTTTTTAGAGAAGCTCAAACCAGAGCTTACTCTCATTTCAGTGGGCAAGAACAATCGTGCCAAACTCCCCCATCAGGAAACCTTGACACGAATTGAAAATATCAATAGCAAAGTTTACCGAACTGACCAGCAAGGAGCCATTCGCTTTAAAGGATGGAATAGTTGGCGAATGGAAACGGTGAGATAAAATAGATAAACTTTTTTGAAAAAATAACTTTTTATCTTGACAAGGAATAGAAAACTTGGTATCATATAAAAGTTGAGAAAAGCAGAAGTGAGAGCTTCTCGCCTTGTGACATCAAGTTGCCTGGCCCTACGGATGAAAAGTTTCTAAGAAACGCTATCATAACGTGCGGGCTTGTATCATTACGAGTCCGCTATTGTTTTTCTCTAATAATAAAAAAGAGGTGAAAACCATAGCAAAGCAAGACTTATTCATCAATGATGAAATTCGTGTACGTGAAGTTCGCTTGATCGGTCTTGAGGGAGAACAGCTAGGCATCAAGCCACTCAGCGAAGCGCAAGCATTGGCTGATAGTGCAAATGTTGACTTAGTATTGATTCAACCCCAAGCAAAACCACCTGTTGCTAAAATTATGGACTACGGTAAGTTCAAATTTGAGTACCAGAAAAAGCAAAAAGAACAACGTAAAAAACAAAGTGTTGTTACTGTGAAAGAAGTTCGTCTGAGTCCAACTATTGACAAGGGTGACTTTGACACAAAACTTCGCAATGCACGCAAGTTCCTTGAAAAAGGAAATAAAGTTAAGGTATCCATTCGCTTTAAAGGGCGTATGATCACCCATAAAGAGATTGGTGCAAAAGTTTTAGCCGAGTTTGCTGAAGCAACACAAGATATTGCGATCATCGAACAACGAGCTAAGATGGATGGACGCCAAATGTTCATGCAGTTGGCGCCAGCAACTGACAAAAAATAATTGTCAGAAAGTTAAATAAAGGAGAAAAAATCATGCCAAAACAAAAAACACACCGCGCATCAGCTAAACGTTTCAAACGTACAGGTTCTGGTGGACTTAAACGTTTCCGTGCTTACACTTCTCACCGTTTCCACGGAAAAACTAAGAAACAACGTCGTCATCTTCGTAAAGCATCTATGGTGCATTCAGGAGATTTCAAACGTATCAAAGCAATGCTTACTCGCTTGAAATAATAGCCTAACAGTAAGTAAACAATTCTAGGAAATATTTGGAGGAAATAAAACATGGCACGTGTTAAAGGTGGCGTTGTATCACGCAAACGTCGTAAACGTATTCTTAAATTAGCAAAAGGTTACTATGGAGCTAAACACATCTTGTTCCGTACTGCAAAAGAACAAGTAATGAACTCTTACTACTATGCATACCGTGACCGTCGTCAGAAAAAACGTGACTTCCGTAAATTGTGGATCACTCGTATCAATGCGGCAGCTCGTTTGAACGGACTTTCATACTCACAATTGATGCATGGTTTGAAATTGGCTGAAATCGAAGTTAACCGTAAAATGCTTGCTGACTTGGCTGTTAACGATGCAGCAGCTTTCACAGCTCTTGCAGATGCAGCTAAAGCAAAACTTGGTAAATAATGACAACTGTTTCATTCTTACTCTCGTGGTTTTTACCGCAGGAGTAGGGTGAAACTTTTTTATTTTCCTTAAACGATTTTCGATTTTAAAGAGTAAATCACAGATTTTTTCAAAGAAAATAGGATATTTCCTGTATAATAGGTATATCTAAAAAAGATTTGGAGTTAGAAGAAGATGATAGTAGGTATTGATTTAGGAACGACTAATTCTTTAGTGGGGGTTTATCAAGATGGTCAAATCAAGCTGATTCCCAATGCTTTTGGTGAGTATTTGACTCCATCTGTTGTGGCTTTAGATGACAATGATGAGATTATAGTTGGAAAAATTGCCAAGGAACGCTTGGTGACTCACCCAGATAAGACGGTTTCACAATTCAAGCGTTTTATGGGGACTAAACATGAGTTGACCCTAGGAAATCGAGCATATAAGGCTGAAGAATTAAGCTCTTTTATCATTCGAAAGTTGGTAGACGATGCAGAGACCTATCTTGGAGAAAAGGTCGAGGAAGTGATTGTCAGTGTACCAGCTTATTTCAACGATGCTCAACGCTATGCGACCAAACTAGCAGGGAAATTTGCTGGAGTTCAGATTGATCGGATTATCAATGAGCCTTCCGCAGCTGCTCTTGCTAAAAGATCTATGGTAAACCAGGAAGATCAATCTTTTATTGTAGTCGATTTTGGTGGTGGAACTCTAGACATTTCAGTTGTGGAGCTTTTTGATAATATCGTTGAAATCGTGTCAATCGCAGGGGACAATCGCTTGGGGGGAGAAGACTTTACTGCGGCTATTGCTGAGGAATTTTTAGTCTCCAATCAATTAACCAAGGATACTATTTCCCGTGAATTTTATAGCAAAATTTTGGTACAGGCTGAAAAGACAAAGCTGGAACTGAATGATAAAGAAGAAGTGAAGATGACAGTGATGGACCAAGATCAGGAATACTCTTTAGACTTGAGCTACCAGCGCTTTTATGAGCTTTGTCAACCGCTGCTAGCACGTGTTAAGGCTGTTTTGGACCGTGCCTTGATGGACGCACGCTATAGCTATGTGTCTTCTGATAATTTTGTTCTTGTTGGTGGGACTTCGAAACTCCGCTTGGTTCAGGACTTTTTATCCTACTGTATCAATCAAATGGTGCAGGTATCTGATGATCCCGATCGGATGATTGCGCGAGGTTGTGCCCTTTTAGCAGGAATCAAAGAACGCCAGGGTGAGATACGAGATTTATTACTGTCTGATATTTGCCCTTTTACACTGGGGATAGAAATAGTTGGTGACCGCTTTTCGCCGATTATTGAGCGAAATTCTACCCTGCCTGCTTCACGCATCGAACAGTACTATACGGCTGAATTGGGACAGAGTCAAGTCAAGATAAAGGTCTATCAAGGTGAGATGATGAAGGCATCACAAAATCTGTTTCTAGGAGAATTAGAAGTTCCCGTCCCTGTGAATACTCGAGTAAATGAAGGTTTCACAGTTCGATTTACCTATGATTTAAATGGGATTTTGGATGTCGAAGTGAAAATTGATTCAACACAGGAAGTCTTTAGTCATGTTATTCTCCAAGATAGTGTTACTCTGACAGAAAAGGAAATCAAGGCTAAGCAAGCAGAGTTGACTCGCTATAAGATCAATGCTCAAGAAACAGAGGTTTATCGCTTCTTGATTGAAAAAGCGAATCGCGTGTACAGTATGCTCTTGGGGAGAAGAAGAGATGAGCTAATGGCTGAAACAAGACGATTTGAAGAAGAGGTCAGCCAAGCATCTATGTATCATTTGCCAAAACTCTATCAATCATTTTCAAACTATCTAGACTTCCTAGAGCGAGGACTGTAAAAGAGGAGACCTTATGAATATATGGGAAACTTTAGGGATAGAGCCAACGACTGACGTCAAGCTTATTAGAAGGCGTTATGCTGAACTGGTTCGGCTCTATCACCCAGAAGACCAACCAGAAATTTACCAAGAAATTGTTGAAGCTTACCAAAAAGCCTTGACTTATGCGAGATATAAAAATACAAGACCAGAAAATAGTCTAAGAAAAGCGAGTGACTCTCAAGAAGCTACTGAACTTGAAGAAGAGGCGAATGAAAAACCTAACTCTAGTCTCAACTTTGAAAACTTGACTGAAAAAACGAAGACTGAGAACGAAGAGTCTGAAAGATCTGGTCTTGATTTCAGTGATTATCAGCAATCGACTGATAAAACCAGCGATTCCTTTAACTTTGAAACCTTTAAAGCAGAAGAGAATGAGCAAAAGTCCACCCTTGACTTTAGTGACTATGATGAGGAAGTTCAGCTAAATGGAGATTCTGAAGAAAGAGCTAAGAATACCCTCAACTTTGAAACGTTTGGTGACGAAGAGAACCAAGGGCAAGAAGGAATAACAAGGTCTACTCTTGACTTTAGTGGTTATAATGAAGAAACTTATCTGATTCGAAATGCGATTGAAAGTATTGTTGGAAATGACGGTTATAACCAAGAGGAACAAGAGCATCTATGGCGTCAGTTCTTTCATCAGTATCAGTATGATATGGACATTGTTCAATCCGTTTTAGAGGAAATGGATGTTTATATTTTTAATAAACCAGAGCAATTCTCTATCCTCATTCCCTTGCTGGAAGATTATATACCTGACTTCCGACACTGGGGCTATTACTATAAATTGAAGTATTGGAAAGTTAAAAGAGCTATAGCAGAAGAGGAAGGCAGTTCGCTTGAAAGCGCACATGAAGCCACTGAAGAATTCTATTATTCTTATCAACTTTGCCAAGAAATTCTCCAAGATTTTAACAAAGCAAATCAATTGAGCTCCTGGATAGAGTTTTTCAAGCACCCTTATTTGGCCTTTATGGTCTTAGATCAAGTAAATCAGAATCGTCAGATAATCAAGAGTGTGCCCGTTTTAACCTATATCCTGGAAAAAAACCGACAAGTCATATTTGAAGAGGATTATCCACTCTTGAACGACTTGGCTGATTACTTAGAGGAAGTAAAAGAGGAGCTGGGAGAAAACGTTGACTTTAGTCATTACACTCTAGATAATCCGGATGAAGTTGAGGCAGCCTTCTATGAGTTGCTCCATGCTCACTATGAAGACGAGTATAAACTGTTACGTGATTGGCAATACCTTTTTGAATCAGTCAAAGATCACACGCTCCTACTTGATTTGTTAGAAAAGGTGGACGTCTATCCTTTAACCAATGCGAAAGTGTTAGCCCTTGTTTTCCAATTTGTGGAGCGTTATAGTGATGAGGAATCAAATCCTTACCTGAAGAAACTTCATTTCTGGAAGAGTATCCATTCTTATCCTTCAGTGGTAGAGGAGTATGCACTTAACAAAAAAGAAAATTTTGATTACTGGTACAATGAAGGTTATCTTTATATAGATAAGCTCACCAAGAGCGATGAAGATATCAATGATTGGGAAAAGTGGAGAAGCTACTTTAAAGGAAGACCACGCATTCTAACGATTTTGCTTCAACAAATCTATAAGGAGTACCATCGGTTTACAGATGGCAAGCTCTTGAGATATGTTTTGGCTCCTTTTCCTACTTCTAAAATGGCTCCCCAAATGATGACGGAGGAGACAGACCAGAAACTAGAAGAGATGACAGCTTATGCTTATGAACTTAGTCATCCAAAGGCCAAGCTCTCTTATTTGGATTGGAAAAAAAGACAGGTATTTAATAATAAGTTTCTTCAGATTTTCTCTGGTCTCTTTACGATTGTATGTTTGCTACTCAGTATTATAGAGCGACCTGGTTATAATTCATGGGTTCATGCGGGCATGTTTTCACTCTTTTACGTCTATATGCTAAAATTAAGGAAAACACCGATTGAGGAGGGAGTGACTGCTAGAGGAGAAAAACGGAAATTCTACTACAGTCCTCATCCATGGTTCCTATTAATCTTGTTATTAATCCTCGTCATTCCATCCTTACCATTTGGTCTCATTGGTGCCCTTATGTTCATTACATTTTTCAGCTTCATCGATGGTTTCCAAGTGAGTCAGGGGCTGAAGTGGGATTATTCTTTGGAGAAGCTGATTCCTATCGGTATCTTTCTTTCTGCTGGTTTTCTTTCTGCTTTGGTAAATCAAAGCCAGACTATTTCAGGAGTTGCAACAGCCTACTTCCATATTTTTGCAATCCTTGTGATTTGCTTGTCTTTTACAAGATTCAGTCCTGGATTTCCACCATCTCTGAAGAAAATTTTCATACCAGCAATCTTGGGAATCCTACTCTTTCAAACGTTGCCATATATTCACAGCCGTTTAGATATCTTTGATCCAACTATTCTACGAAATGAAACACTGGCTATAACTGTTATCCTCTTGTTAAATGGAATTGCCTTATCTTATTTTACAAAGGAACAAGGCTTCATGATTGGTGTGAAGAAGGTCTTTATGATTTATGGATTGCAGATCTTTATTTTCCTAAGAAGACTGTTCCGAATCCTATTTGCACCAAATTCAGTTTTCGGTAATAACTATCATTACAAAGACTTACTAATCATGAACAGCGAATTTACGTTCTACTTCCTCGAGGGACTTTTTGTCCTGATCATGCTTTTCCTTATTCGCAATATACGCAAGGAAAATCGTAAAAGTGCTGCTTAGAATGAAAGCGTAGAGAAGAGGACTCTGGTTCAAGTTTCTAGTAAATTTTCCTGAATAAAGGTATAATAGAACTATTAAAACGAAAGAGGTAATGAAAATGGCTTCAAAAATGCTACACACTTGCTTGCGAGTAGAAAACCTTGAAAAATCAATCGCTTTTTATCAAGATGCTTTTGGATTTAAAGAATTGCGTCGCAGAGATTTTCCAGATCATGCTTTCACCATTGTCTATCTAGGACTTGAGGGGGATGACTATGAGTTGGAGTTGACCTATAACTATGATCACGGTCCTTACGTGGTAGGAGATGGCTTCGCCCATATCGCCCTCAGTACACCTGACCTTGAGGCCCTACATCAAGAACATAGCGCTAAAGGCTATGAGGTGACAGCTCCTAATGGACTTCCAGGAACTCAACCAAACTATTACTTTGTCAAGGATCCTGACGGTTACAAGGTCGAAGTCATTCGTGAAAAATAATCCAGTGAAGTCAAGTAGAATGTTCGTTTTCTACTTGACTTTTTTTCTTTGAAAGAGTATACTAATACAAATTTAACCTTTAAGGGGAGTCCAGAGAGACTCACAAGGTGTCAGATAAAAGGGATAAGGGGACTCTCTGTGGAGACTTTTTAAGTGTGCGCATGAGTTCTAGCCTAACCCAACTGAGGCCTTGCATTAGCAAGGCCTTTTCTTTATCTGGTCCCCTTAAATTTAAGGAGGAAAAGTCATGAATCCCACATGTAAGAAGCGTTTGGGTGCCATTCGTTTGGAAACCATGAAGGTGGTCGCACAAGAGGAAATTGCGCCAGCAATCTTTGAATTAGTCCTAGAAGGGGAGATGGTTGAAGCCATGCGAGCCGGCCAATTTCTTCATCTGCGTGTGCCTGATGACGCCCATCTCTTGCGCCGCCCTATTTCAATTTCGTCTATTGACAAAGCAAACAAGCAGTGTCACCTTATTTATCGGATTGAGGGGGCTGGGACAGCTATTTTTTCAACCTTAAGTCAGGGAGATACTCTTGATGTGATGGGACCTCAGGGAAATGGTTTTGACTTGTCTGACCTAGACGACCAGAGTCAAGTCCTCCTCGTTGGTGGTGGGATTGGTGTTCCACCCTTGCTAGAAGTAGCCAAGGAATTGCATGCGCGTGGGGTGACAGTAGTGACAGTCCTCGGTTTTGCGACTAAGGATGCTGTTATTCTCGAAACCGAATTGGCCCGATATGGTCAGGTCTTTGTAACGACAGATGATGGTTCTTATGGCATCAAGGGAAATGTTTCTGTTGTTATCAATGATTTAGACAGTCAATTTGATGCGGTTTACTCATGTGGTGCTCCGGGAATGATGAAGTATATCAATCAAACCTTTTATGATCATCCAAGAGCCTATCTATCTCTAGAATCTCGTATGGCTTGTGGGATGGGAGCTTGCTATGCCTGCGTTCTAAAAGTGCCAGATAGTGAGACCGTCAGCCAACGCGTCTGTGAAGATGGCCCTGTTTTTCGCACAGGAACAGTTGTATTATAAGGAGAAAGTCATGACTAACAAACGTTTACAAGTTTCTCTACCGGGCTTGGATTTGAAAAATCCCATCATTCCAGCATCAGGCTGTTTTGGTTTCGGCCAAGAGTATGCCAAATACTATGATTTAGACCTTTTAGGCTCCATTATGATCAAGGCGACGACACTTGAACCCCGTTTTGGGAATCCTACTCCCAGGGTGGCAGAAACGCCTGCAGGTATGCTCAATGCAATCGGTTTACAAAATCCAGGTTTAGAAGCTGTTTTAGCTGAAAAGTTGCCTTGGCTGGAAAGAGAATATCCTTCGCTTCCCATCATCGCCAATGTAGCAGGCTTTTCAAAACAAGAGTACGCTGCCGTTTCTCAGGGGATTTCCAAGGCTACAAATGTAAAAGCTATCGAGCTCAATATCTCTTGTCCGAATGTGGATCACGGCAATCATGGACTTTTGATTGGGCAAGATCCTGACTTGGCTTATGAAGTGGTAAAGGCAGCTGTGGAAGCCTCTGATGTGCCAGTTTATGTTAAATTAACCCCTAGTGTAACGGATGTTGTCACCATCGCCAAAGCCGCAGAAGATGCAGGGGCAAGTGGCCTAACCATGATCAATACCCTTGTCGGTATGCGCTTTGACCTTAAAACCAGAAAACCAATCCTAGCCAATGGAACAGGTGGAATGTCTGGACCAGCAGTCTTTCCAGTAGCCCTCAAACTCATCCGCCAAGTCGCCCAAACAACCGACCTTCCCATCATTGGAATGGGAGGAGTGGATTCTGCTGAAGCAGCGCTAGAAATGTATCTGGCTGGTGCCTCTGCTATCGGAGTTGGAACAGCCAATTTTACCAATCCATATGCCTGTCCTGATATTATTGAAAATTTACCAAAAGTCATGGATAAATACGGCATTAGCAGTCTAGAAAATCTCCGTCAGGAAGTCAAAGCCAATCTGAGATAAGCTAGGTCTTCCTTATCGTCAACAAGAAATAGAATCTTCATCAATTTGTAATATTTCCGTCGATTAACTATGTTACAATAGGGTTTAGAAAACGTTATTGGAGCATTTAAATGAAACGATGGAAAGTGGCCCTAGTAAGTGCTGGCTTATTGGGGTGTTTTTTTACTGTAGTGGAGACAGCAAAAGCAGAAGAGGGGACTTGGCAAGGAAAGACCTACCTCAAAGCAGACGGGAAACCAGCAACCAAGCAATGGCTTTTTGACCAAACGCATCAGAACTGGTTTTATCTTAAAGATAATGGTCAACGTGCAGAAAATGGCTGGTTGACAGTTGGTGGTAAAGATTACTATTTTAACGAAGCTGGAAAATTAGCTACGAAAACGTGGGTTGGCCAGTACTATGTGACTGAAAGTGGTGCTAAAGCAAAGGAACAGTGGGTATTTAATCAGGAAAAAGAATCCTGGTATTATCTAAAGTCTGATGGTCAGAAAGCTCAAAAAGAATGGATTCAACAAGGTCAAGAAAAATATTACCTTAAAGAAGACGGGAAAATGGCCAAAGATGAGTGGATCACTCAAGGTGAGAACCAGTACTACATCAATTCACAAGGTAAAATGCTGAAAAATGCTTGGCTTGGTAAAAGCTATATATCAGAAAATGGTAATAAGGTTAAACAAGCCTGGATTTATGATGACAACTATAGCAGTTGGTTCTACCTTCAACAAGATGGTACCTATGCTGAAAATAGGTGGTTAACTATAGATGGGAAGGACTACCATTTTAAATCAGGCGGTTATCTTTCTACTGAACGTTGGATTGATCGCTTCTATGTTGCGAAGAGTGGAGCTAAATTGAAATCGGAATGGCTCTTTGATAAGAATTATGATGCTTGGTTTTACTTGAAAGCTGACGGAACCTATGCCGAAAAAGGCTGGGAAACGATTAAAGAAAAAGATTACCATTTCAAATCAGGCGGTTATCTTTCTACCGAGCGCTGGATAGATCGCTTCTATGTTGCGAAGAGTGGAGCTAAATTGAAATCGGAATGGCTCTTTGACAAGAATTATAACTCTTGGTTTTACTTGAAAGCTGACGGAACCTATGCTGAAAAAGGTTGGCAAACCATCAAAGGCAAGGATTACCATTTCAAATCAGGCGGCTACCTCTCTATGGAAACTTGGATTGACCGCAGTTATGTGACGAGCAGTGGAGCAAAAGCTGGCAAAGGGTGGCTCTTTGACAAGAATTATAACTCTTGGTTCTATATCAACTCTGATGGAAATTATGCCAATAAAGAATGGCTCTGGGATAATGGTTACTACTATCTCAAATCTGGTGGTTATATGGCTGCGAGTGAGTGGGTATGGTACAAGAACAACTGGTTCTACCTCAAGTCAAATGGAAAGATGGCTGAGAAAGAATTAATCTACGATTCATCCGACCAATCATGGTATTACCTTAAATCAGGCGGTTATATGGCAAAAAATGAAACTGTGGATGGTCATACCTTGGATGCTTCTGGTAGATGGCATGTTGCGGATAAAACCAAATATTACAAAGTTAAACCAATCACTGCCTATGTCTATAGTGCATCTGGAGAAATCTTGAGTTACATTAACCAAGGAAGCATTGTTTCACTGGATAGCTCGACGCGAAAAGGCGGCCGACTTGCAGTTTCGATTTCTGGCTTGTCTGGCTATATGAATCAAAGTGATTTGACAGCAGTAGATGAAGGTAGCGAGTTTATCCCTCATTATACTAGTGATGGGAAATTCCTCTACCATGAACTCTCTCCATATACGAGTATCAAAGTAGCTCCACACACCTCTGCTATGGTTATTGGTAAGAAGTACTACTCAACTGATGGAGAGCACTTTGATGGCTTTACCATTAAAAATCCTTTCCTCTATAAAAACTTAAGAGAACCAAGTAATTATAGTGCAGCTGAATTGGATAAACTGTATTCGATGATGAACTTGCAGGATAGTCCTCTAGCAGGTAAAGGAGCGACTTTCAAAGAAGCTGAGGAACGCTACGGTGTCAATGCCCTTTACTTGATGGCACATAGCGCTCTTGAAAGTGCGTGGGGACGTAGTCAAATTGCCAGAGATAAGAACAACTTCTTTGGTATTGCTGCTTATGATACTAGCCCATATCTCTCAGCCAAGAGCTTTGATAATGTGGACAAAGGAATTCTTGGAGCGGCCAAGTGGATTCGTGAAAATTACATTGACTATGGTAGAGACCACCTTGGAAACAAGGCAACTGGAATGAATGTTCGCTATGCTTCCGATCCGTACTGGGGTGAGAAGATAGCCAGCATCATGATGACCATCAACAGCAAACTTGGTGGGAAAGACTAATCAAAAGAAATCAACGGTAACTACTGAGAAGTGGTTATCGTTTTTGTATATCTGGCAATAAGTTGATTCTATAGCTTTTTAAACTTGAAATTTTTAAAACAATATATTAAAATATAGAAGAGATTGCTTATAAATTAAGGAGTTTAAAATGAAGAAATCAATGATTGTTGGGCTTATTACTTTTATTGCTTTAGGTTTGGCAACAGGATACTATTTCTTATCCTATGTGCCTCATCAAGCTGTTGTAACTAAGTTTGAAGATGTAGTAAAGGATTTAAATGAAAAGAATAAAGAAGTTGAAGATCAAATAGCTGAGGCTGAAAAGGTTATTGAGAATAATGAAGAACCTCTTGATTCTAAGACATTGGAAGAATTGAAATCAACTATAAAGGATAGCAAAGATTCACTTCGTAAAGAACCAGAAATGGAGAAAGCGACTGCTAAGATTGAGAAGCAAATTGAAGAATTAAGTCAACCATTAGATTATAGTGAAACAAAAAAGAATTTGTCTGAAAAATTGACTCACTATCAAAATAGCATTCTTCAATTAAAACAAATTACAAATCCTTCTAGTTCTTTTATTGAAGAAAGACTCAAAGAAATTGAATCAATTACTGGAGTACAATCTGTTACGGAGGATAATGACCCTAATAAAAAATTAAATAAACAAGGAGGATATACAGCGTCTGTATATTTCGTTGACAAGCAAGTGAATGAATCTGTAGAAGGCTCAGATATTGTTCAAAAAGGTAATGATGCTGGTGGAAATATAGAAGTTTATAAGACAAAAGAAGATGCAGAAAAGCGCAATACTTATATTAGTGCTTTTGATGGAACTGCTTTAAATCCGGGATCCCACTATGTTTATGGAACCATATTAATTCGCACTTCGCACCATTTAACAGGAGCGCAACAGAAAGAACTGACTGAGAAAATCTACAATAAATTAATTGAACTGAAATAATTAAAAAATTGGATAGCTATTTGTTTTATTGAACTAAGATACAGTCAAAAAGCCGTTGGAAAACGGTTTTTTGTTATAATTAAATGAAGAATGTAGCATTAAAGGAGAACAACATGACTTTTGAAGAAATCCTGCCTGGGTTAAAGGACAAGAAAAAATATGTACGAACTGGTTGGGGAGGGGCTGAAAACTATGTCCAACTCTTTGACACTATCGAGCAAAACGGGGTTGCACTTGAAGTGACGCCTTATTTCCTCATCAACGTGTCTGGAGAAGGGGAAGGTTTTTCCATGTGGAGCCCGACACCTTGTGATGTTTTGGCGACGGATTGGGTAGAAGTGCATGACTAGACGTGTATTGATTACGGGAGTGAGTTCAGGGATTGGTCTGGCTCAAGCCCGACTCTTTTTAGAGAAGGGGTATCAAGTATATGGAGTGGACCAAGGTGAAAATCCACTCTTAGAGGGTGATTTCTACTTTTTACAGAGAGATTTGACCTTGGACTTGAAACCTGTTTTTGACTGGTGCCCTCGGGTGGATGTTTTGTGCAATACTGCAGGAGTTTTGGATGCTTACAAACCCTTATTGGAACAATCAGCGCAGGAAATTCAAGAGATTTTTGAAATCAACTACGTGACTCCTGTTGAGTTGACTCGGCATTATTTTACACAAATGTTGGAAAATAAAAAAGGAATCATCATCAATATGTGTTCGATTGCTTCAAGTCTAGCTGGCGGAGGTGGTCACGCCTATACCTCGTCTAAGCACGCCTTAGCTGGCTTTACCAAGCAGTTGGCTCTAGACTATGCTGAGACTGGTATTCAGGTCTTTGGGATTGCTCCAGGGGCAGTCAAGACAGCTATGACCGCTGCGGACTTTGAACCCGGTGGATTAGCAGACTGGGTAGCTAGTGAAACGCCAATCAAGCGCTGGATTGAGCCAGAGGAAGTAGCAGAGATTAGCCTTTTCTTAGCAAGTGGAAAAGCGAGCGCCATGCAAGGACAAATCCTGACCATTGATGGTGGTTGGAGTTTGAAGTAGGAGGAGTTGAATGGAAATCAAAAAACACTTTGGAGTCTATGCTGTTTGCTTTGAAAATGGGAAGTTACTCTGCATTGAAAAAACGAGAGGCCCTTATCAACATCGTTATGATCTACCTGGTGGTAGTCAGCAACTTGATGAAGGATTGACGGAAACGCTGATTAGAGAAGTTATGGAAGAGACGGGCTTTACTGTTAGAAACTACTCCAATCCTCGAATCTACGATGTTTTCGTCAGGGAAGAGTTAAAAAATTTTATGGTTCACCATATCATGGCATTTTATGATATTGAGGTCAACGAGAAGGAAGCTCAAGTTACGATTTCGGAAGTTGTCTCTGATGGTGCGAATGATTCGCTCGGATATGTTTGGATGGATATTCAAGAGATCACAGAAAAAAATGCTTCGCCCTTAGTCTTGAAGGTTAAGTCTGAATTATTAGGATTTCCAGAGCTGGACAAGACCTTGTATATGAATTGGAAGGTGAAGTAGGGGGATAATGGAACTATTTAAAACATGGAAGAAAAATATGGTTCTTTATGGTCTTAAATCTCAAATCGGAACTGTCTACCGAAACAGTGATAGGACAACAAGCTTTTATGATGTTGGAAATTTTCTATACCTAGCAGGGGAGTTGGATTCCAGATTTTGGGAAGATTTTGTTAGGAAATACGGTTTAGATTATAAGATTATTATTTCAGAAGATACTAATTGGCAAGATTTTCTACATCGGAAAGTGGAGCTAAATTCTTTTACTCGCTATTCTTTTAAAGATAAGGCAAATTTTCAAGTTGAATTTCTAAATGGTCTAGTTACTCACTTAGAGGAAGATTACAATATTGTGCCTATTGATAATCATATTTATAACTGCTTTTCTGAGGAAGAATGGTCACAAGATTTACAGGGGGATTTTGAGTCCTATCAGGATTTTGTTTTAAAGGGTGGATTTGGCTTTGTGATTCTTAAAAATAATGAACTGATTGCTGGGATTTCCTCAGGGTTAGTTTACCGTGGAGCAGTTGAAGTGGAAGTTGCAACTAGACCAAACGAACAAGGAAATGGATTTGCTAAAAAGCTTGGTGCTACAATGATTCTGGAGAGTTTAAATAGAGATATGTTTCCACTTTGGGATGCTCATAACGAGGCTTCCAAAAAAGTAGCAGAATTTTTAGGATATGAGTTATTTGAACCTTATGAAGCTTTTGAACTAGAGGAAGGTATCATATAATGATATCTGATATTGTATGTTTTAAGACGAGGTGAATGGCTATGCAAAACCAACTTGCTCTTAGTGGCGAACAAATTGTTGAAAAAGTTTACCCTCAATTATTGCATCATGTTGGTATGATTCGTGGGGAATATTTGTTGAGAGAGCTTAATCAAAACATCCTATTAGCAAGTTGTCAGCAATTTGTAAAAGATTATCTAGATACCATTTGCTCCTTGTACTCAGATGAAGAGGTTTGGTATCGTTTTTCAGAGTTAACAAATACAGAAGCTAATTGTTTAGAGGGGACTAAAGAGCATTTTGATGAAAATCATCCCTTGTTTGGTTATAGAGGAACTAGGCGCTTGCTGGCGTGTCCTGAAGAATTTCAGGCTGAAGCACATGTCGTTACAGAAGTTTATCAAACAAATCCCAATCTGTCTGTTATTTTTCCTTTTATCAATGATGCTGAGCAGTTAAAACAAGCTATTAGAGTATTGCGTGAGCATGGTTTTACTGGAAAAGTCGGCACAATGATTGAGTTACCGTCAGCTTATTTTGACTTGGACAGGATACTGGAAACTGGTATTTCAAAGATTGTAGTTGGAATGAATGATTTGACTTCTTTTGTTTTTGCGACTGTGAGAAATAGTCAATGGCATGATATGGAAAGTCCAATAATGTTAGATATGCTGAGAGATATGCAGGATAAAGCAAGGATGAAAAAGATTGACTTTGCTGTAGCAGGCTATCTGAATGCTTCTTTCATACAAAAAATGAATCAGACGGGTATCAAGTGTATTATCCACTACAGTTCTATTCCAGAGATTTTTAATTTAGAGATTGATCATCCAGACCATCTCAAACGTATAAAAGAAGTAAGTAAAAAATTACAAAGGAGCAAACTATGACACCGCAAGAAATGTGGAATATTTACAAGCAAATTAACCCCACGATTGGAGATGAGATAGATGCCTGGGCTTTTGGAGTGGAAGCAGATCTCTTGGCCGACTTGGTTCTAAGAGGCGAAAAGACTGCAACCGCCTCAGCTTACGACCTCTACGCACTAGAAGACGAACCTCTTCCACAAGAAGGGACCTTCGATGTCATTTTAGACAGTCAAGATCAGGCTGTCTGCATTGTCGAAATTACCAAGGTCTCCGTTCAGCCTTTTCATCAAGTTTCTGCCGACCATGCCTATAAGGAAGGGGAAGGTGACAAATCCCTAGCCTATTGGCGTCAGGTTCATGAGGATTTTTTCACCGAGTGGATGAGGGAAACCGGACTGACTTTTACTCCTGACAGCAAGGTTGTTTTAGAAGAATTTCGCAAAGTCTACCCACTCTAGACTGCAGAAGGAAGAAAGTTTTGGAAATCACCGTCCAATCCTTTTTTCTTAAGCAAAACATGATATAATAAGTTTGTTTGAAGAAGAGTAAAACTCTTAAACTTAGAATAGGAGAAAACTATGCAAGCAGTAGAACATTTTATTACGCAATTTGTTCCTGAACACTATGATTTATTTTTAGACTTGAGTCGTGAGACCAAGACCTTTTCTGGGAAGGTGACCATCACTGGTCAAGCACAGAGTGACCGTATTTCCCTTCACCAAAAAGACTTGGAAATCGCTTCTGTAGAAGTTGCGGGTCAAGCTCGTCCATTTACAGTTGACCATGACAATGAAGCCCTTCATATCGAATTGGCTGAGGCTGGTCAAGTTGAATTGGTCATTGCTTTTTCAGGAAAAATTACAGACAACATGACAGGGATTTACCCTTCTTACTACACAGTTGATGGTATCAAGAAGGAAGTCTTGTCTACTCAGTTTGAAAGCCATTTTGCGCGTGAAGCCTTCCCATGTGTGGATGAGCCTGAAGCCAAAGCAACTTTTGACCTCGCTCTACGTTTTGACCAAGCAGAAGGTGAAGTGGCCTTGTCAAATATGCCTGAAATCGATGTGGAAAACCGCAAGGAAACAGGCATCTGGAAGTTTGAAACGACACCTCGCATGTCTTCTTACTTGTTGGCTTTTGTCGCTGGTGATTTGCAAGGGGTGACCGCTAAAACTAAAAACGGTACCCTCGTAGGTGTTTACTCAACCAAAGCCCATCCACTATCTAACCTTGATTTCTCATTAGACATCGCCGTTCGCTCAATCGAGTTTTACGAAGATTACTACGGAGTTAAGTATCCAATTCCTCAATCGCTCCACATCGCCCTTCCTGACTTCTCAGCAGGTGCCATGGAAAACTGGGGTCTTGTGACTTACCGTGAAGTTTACTTGGTTGTGGATGAGAACTCAACCTTTGCTAGCCGTCAACAAGTTGCCCTAGTTGTAGCACATGAGTTGGCTCACCAATGGTTTGGAAACCTCGTGACTATGAAATGGTGGGATGACCTTTGGCTTAATGAAAGCTTCGCTAACATGATGGAATACGTCTGTGTGGATGCCATCGAGCCAAGTTGGAATATCTTTGAAGACTTCCAAACAGGTGGTGTTCCAGCTGCGCTTAAACGCGATGCGACGGATGGCGTTCAGTCTGTTCACGTTGAAGTTAAACACCCAGATGAAATCAATACCCTCTTTGATGGCGCTATCGTCTATGCCAAAGGAAGCCGTCTCATGCACATGCTTCGCCGTTGGCTCGGTGATGCGGATTTCGCTAAAGGCTTGCATGCTTACTTTGAAAAACACCAATACAGCAATACCATTGGTCGAGACCTTTGGAATGCTCTCGGACAAGCATCAGGACGTGATGTTGCAGCCTTCATGGATTCTTGGTTGGAACAACCTGGATACCCAGTTCTCACTGTCAAAGTTGAAAATGACGTCTTGAAGATTTCGCAAAAACAATTCTTCATCGGTGAGCATGAAGACAAGAACCGTCTCTGGGTGGTGCCACTCAACAGCAACTGGAAAGGCCTACCAGATACACTTGAAACTGAAAGCATCGAAATCCCTGGCTATGCCGCTCTTCTTGCTGAAAATAAAACAGCTCTTCGTCTTAACACTGAAAATACTGCCCACTACATTACAGACTATCAAGGAGACTTGTTAGATGCCGTTCTTGCTGAGCTAGAGACACTTGATAACACAAGCAAATTACAAATCGTTCAAGAACGCCGTTTGCTTGCTGAAGCGGGTCACATTTCTTATGCTGACTTGCTCCCAGTCCTTGATAAACTTTCTAAGGAAGAGTCTTACCTTGTTGTTTCAGCTGTTTCTCAAGTAATTTCTGCCCTTGAACGCTTTATCGATGAAGGTACAGAAGCTGAGAAAGCCTTTAACAGTCTGGTTGCTAAATTGGCTCGTCATAACTATGACCGTCTTGGCTTTGAAGCCAAAGATGGTGAATCAGATGAAGACGAATTGGTTCGTCAGTTGACCATTTCCATGATGATTCGTTCCAATGATGTAGAAGCTAGTCAAGTCGCTAGTCAAATCTTTGCAGCTCACAAGGAAAATCTTGCAGGACTTCCAGCAGCAATCCGTGCTCAAGTTCTCATCAATGAAATGAAAGACCATGAGACCAAGGACTTGGTCGCAACTTATCTGGACCTATATACTCATGCGACGGATGCGGTCTTTAAACGCCAGTTGGCAGGAGCTCTTGCATATAGTATAGATGCTGACAATATCCAAACCCTGATTGGCTCATGGAAAGATAAATTTGTAGTGAAACCACAAGACCTTTCTTCATGGTACCTCCAATTCCTCGGACACCAAGCTACCCAAGAAACTGTTTGGGTTTGGGCGCGTGAAAACTGGGATTGGATTAAGGCAGCCCTTGGTGGAGATATGAGCTTTGATAGCTTTGTCATCTTCCCATCGCATATCTTTAAAACAGAGCAACGCTTGGCAGAGTACAAGGATTTCTTTGAACCTCAACTCTCTGACCTTGCGCTTAGCCGTAACATTCGTATGGGTATCAAGGATATCGCAGCGCGTGTTGACTTGATTAAGCGTGAAAAAGCAGCAGTAGAAAAGGCTTTGAAAGCAAGTAAGTAATAGAGAAAAAACAGCGGATCTTGCAATCTGCTGTTTTTTGGAAGTCAGTATAAAGTGTCCATCCTGAAAATCGTGTTATAATAGCAATGTCAAAGAAATTTTACCTAGAATTGTATAGGATGTTAAAGAATTTCGTCTAGACAATTCGTGAAGAAAAGAATAATATAAATAGGAAATGCAGATGTTAGGAAAACAATTAAAATTATTTAGAGAACAAAATGGCTACAGTCAGAATCAAATAGCAGAATATCTGGGGACGACTCGTCAAACTATCTCAAATTGGGAAAATGATAAAACAATTATAGATAGTCATAGTTTGATTCGCTTAGCTGATTTTTATCAGATCTCTTTAGATGAGTTATGTGGACGAAAAAAGATTCCTGTTTACAAGAATTCAAAGATCAAGTCTATGATTTTAGCTAATGCTTGTACACTTTGGACCTGCTTCGCTTCCACTCATCGCTAAATCAATTGTTTTCCGACTAGCTTTTCAATTCTATTGATTCTAGGAGGACAATGATGTCTTACGTTTATTTAACTCTAGCTATTGTATCTGAAATAGCTGCTACAAGTCTGTTAAAACTGTCGCAAGGTTTTTCGAAAATGCTTTTTGGGATTCTTGCTTTAGTTTTGTATGGCTTGTGTTTTTTCTTTCTATCTTTGTCTTTGAAAGGCATACAACTAAATCTAGTCTATGCTATTTGGTCTGGTGTTGGTTTGGTTGGAACAACTGTGCTATCTATTTTGCTTTTTCATGAAAAAGTAACGTTCGCAAGTCTCTTGGGAATTGCTTTAGTTATTGTGGGGCTTGTTATATTAAACCTATCACAAAAGGTTCACTAATGAGGTAGTATGTTATGGGTGACAATTATTTTAAAAATAAAAGAGTCGTTATTATTGGTGCCAGTGGAAATTTGGGACAAGCCTATACACAAGCTTTTTTTCAAGCAGGTGCTCATTTATTTCTTTTAGGTCGCAATATGAATAAATTAGCCAGTTTTTCTGAGAATATTGCTTCCAAGATTCCGATTTGCTCAGTAGATATAACGAATGAAACTTCTATTAAAGTTGCAGTGTCTGAAGTTCAAAAGTGGTCGGATAATATAGATATTGTTATTAATGCAACGGGATTTGATGTACGAAAATCTTTATTATCTCACTCTGAGGAGGAGATCAATCAAACTATGACGATTAACCTAATAGGGGCTATCCTTGTCAGCAAACATTTTTTACCTTTGTTAAAAAATCAAAAAGGAGCAACCATTGTGCATTCAGGAGGTTTTGCAGATGGTAGGCTGGCCTTCCCCTATTATAGTGTAGATGTGGCGAGCCGCGCCGGACTTTTTTCTTTTATCGAATCAATGAACCGAGAATTAATACAGGAGCAGAAAAAGATGCATATAACTTATTTTTGCCCCAATGCAGCAGACACACCATCAGAAAAGCCTTATCATCCAGTTTGGAGAGAAATGGGGATCTCTATATCAAGTACAAATCAAGTAACCCAAGTTTTACTTAAAGGTATAAAATCTCGTAAAAGAGTGATTTTGATGGGACAAGGTACAAAGATTTTTACAACATTAAACCTTCTATCCCCAGCAATAGCGGATTATCTTTTACTGAGACGATACGGTCGTATTTTAAAAAAATATTTTGGATAAATTTTCTATTATTTTTCTAAGAATTTTCTCATATTTTAGTATTCTTTAAGAAAAAATAATTAAGATGTATGTAGCCTAAAGAAAGGATGTGGTGAATTCATGAAGTAGAACTTCTTCATTTTTTCACAGAAACTTAAAGCAGAAACAAAAATACAGAATGAATAAAGAGAAAATGATTGTTGTAGAAAAAGCACCAAGTGGAGGCTATCAGTAGTAGCAAGTGGTTCTTTAGTGGTCGGCTTGCTTGGTGGTTATATATTCGGTTCTTTGACTCAAAAATCAACAAATCAGCAGTCGACCGTTCAAACATCGAAAACCCAGCAAGATAATCAAGATGGCAATAATATGCAAAGTCACGGTGGACAACCGCCTCAAGGACAGGGTCAAAATAATGGCAATGGTATGCCACCTCAAATGAATGGTCAAGATGGACAAGGTGCTCCTGGCGGTAACGGTGGTCCTGGAGGGCCAGGAGGACAGCCGCCGCAAGGAAATAATAATCAAGAAAGCGGTAGCAATTCTATGAAGAAACCAGCCAATGCAGATGGAAGTACGAAGGACAAGGATAGCAATTCTAACCAAAATAATGAAGAAAACACTACAAAATCTTAATCCATTTGTTAAAGCCATGATATAATAATTAAAGAATTATACTAAGATCCAAAAAATGATACAAAAATTCTTTATTTTATAATAACCTTAGATGAAGCTGATTAGTATCTTATAGCAGGAGGAGAACAAGATGATTAAGATTTTACTAGTAGAAGACGACTTAGGGTTGTCAAACTCAGTATTTGACTTTTTAGATGATTTTGCAGATGTTATGCAGGTTTTTGATGGAGAAGAAGGTCTCTATGAAGCTGAGAGTGGCGTCTATGATTTGATCTTGCTTGACCTTATGTTGCCTGAAAAAAATGGCTTCCAAGTCTTGAAAGAATTGCGTGAAAAAGGAATCACGACACCAGTCCTTATCATGACCGCTAAGGAAAGTTTGGATGACAAGGGACATGGTTTTGAGTTGGGAGCGGATGACTACCTCACCAAACCTTTCTACCTAGAAGAACTCAAAATGCGGATTCAAGCCCTTCTCAAACGTTCAGGCAAGTTTAATGAAAACACCTTGACCTATGGGGATGTTGTCGTCAATCTTTCAACGAATGAAGTGAAGGTGGAAGACACGCCTGTGGAACTACTCGGAAAAGAGTTTGAATTGTTGGTTTACTTCCTTCAAAATCAAAATGTCATTCTTCCCAAGACACAAATTTTTGACCGTCTATGGGGATTTGATAGCGATACGACGATTTCCGTTGTAGAAGTCTATGTTTCAAAAGTTCGTAAGAAACTGAAGGGTACAGCCTTTGCTGAAAATCTTCAAACCTTGCGTAGTGTCGGGTATATTTTAAAAGATGTTCAATAAACTAAAAAAAACATGGTATGCGGATGATTTCAGTTATTTTATTCGAAACTTTGGAGTGTTCACCCTGATCTTCTCAGCGATGACCTTGATTATCCTCCAGGTCATGCACTCGAGTCTCTACACTTCTGTAGATGAAAAACTCCAAGCTCTTAGTAGTAGTCCCCAAGCGGTTATCCAGTTAGCCCTGAATCGGGCAACTGAGGAAGTCAAGGATATTCAACCAGCAACTGCGGATGCCAGCAAGGCTGAAATCAAACCCAATGTCAGCTCCAATACGGAAGTCTTGCTCTTTGACAAGGATTTTAACCAACTCTTACTGGGCAATCGCTTTTTAGGATTGGATAAGATCAAGCTGGACAAGAAAGAGTTGAATCATATTCGCCAAATCCAAGTTGTCAATAGCTACGGTCAGGAAGAAACCTATCGGATGATCTTGATGGAAACTAACTCTTTCTCCGCATCAAGCAATGTCAAATATGCGGCGGTTTTAATCAATACCAGCCAGCTTGAACAAATCAGCCAAAACCACGAGCATTTAATTGTTGTAGTAATGGCTAGTTTCTGGCTCCTGTCTTTAATCGCCAGTGTTTACCTAGCACGTGTCAGTGTCAAACCCTTGCTGGAAAGTATGCAAAAGCAGAAGTCTTTTGTTGAAAATGCCAGTCACGAACTGAGAACACCTTTGGCCGTTTTACAAAATCGTTTAGAGAATCTCTTTCGAAAACCAGAGGCAACAATCATGGAATCCAGCGAAAGTATCGCTTCCAGTCTTGAAGAGGTTCGCAACATGCGTTTCCTCACGACCAATCTTCTCAACCTTGCACGTCGAGATGATGGAATCAAACCAGATATAGCAGAAGTTTCTCCACAATTCTTTAAAACAACCTTTGCCAACTATGAGTTAATTGCTTCTGAAAATGATCGTGTTTTCAACTATGAAAATCGGATTTATCGTCCCTTTATGACCGATCAGTTGCTCTTAAAACAACTCATGACCATCTTATTTGACAATGCCATCAAGTATACCGAAGAAGATGGGAAAATTGAGTTTGTAGTCCATGCTACAGATCGTCACCTTTATCTAACAGTAACGGATAACGGAATTGGAATCTCAGCTGTTGACAAGAAGAAAATCTTTGACCGATTTTACCGTGTAGACAAGGCGAGAACCCGTCAGAAAGGTGGCTTTGGTCTTGGACTATCTTTAGCCAAGCAGATTGTTGATGCTTTGCGAGGAACGATTAGCGTGAAAGATAACAAACCTAGAGGAACAATTTTTGAAGTTAAAATCGCTATTCAATCTCCTTCAAAACGTAAGAATAAATAAAAAAGACAGTTATATAACTGTCTTTTTTGATAACTAGAAAAGAGGTTGGTAGTAGTACCAACCTTTATTTTGAAAATTTTCGTTTCATTATCTTTCGTTGAAGTTGTAAAAGGGCGAAGCTTGTTGCCATAGCAGCGATAAATGATAAAGCTGTATTTAATTTTAAGGCTAAAAAGATAAAACTAAAAAGTGCCATAAAAATACAGAAACAAGCGATATTTACAAAAAATAAAATCTCTTTTAGGTTAGGGCCGACTGGGGCTTCTGGTGTGTAATCTTGGTAAAGCGGAGTTTGTTTCGATTCGGGAGCTTGTTCAAACTCATAAGCTTCTAGTTTTCTTGCGGACATGATTCTCTCCTTAACAGTACATAACTATTTTATCATTTTTTATGCAGAGAATTATTACAGAATTGTTACAAAACTACTAAAGTCTCTTATCAACTTCTAAGTCTCTCTTCTTGACACCCACTGGGGAAAATGATAGCATGGATGTTACACTTAAAACAGATGACCTGACCTTCTTAATTATAAATATACTGAGAAAGAAAAGGATAACTTATATAAATTGATAGCAAGCTGAGGCTTTTTCCTAAGATGATTTGTTGAGTTGCTACCTGGATACTTTTGAAGAGTATTGGTAGGAGTTGTTTTGAATGGATGGAAGGACAGAGATTCTGTCTATTGGACTGGGTGGCTTTTTGCTACCTCTGGGAAATGTTAAAGGAGATAAGCATGTATCTTGCTATCAAAGAGATATTACGAAACAAACTTCGATATAGTTTGATCTTAACGACCATTTTTCTTATCGCTTTTATGGTCTTTTTTATGACCAGTCTAGCTCTCGGTCTTGTGCGAAACAACCGGGCCGCTATTGATAACTGGCAAGCAACGGGTGTCGTTTTATCCGACTACGCAAATGATAATTTGACGGCATCTTTTATTCCTGAAAAGGACTACAAGGAAAAGAGTTCTGAAGAGGCTGCTCCATTGGGCTATATGTTTGCTGTAACCAATCTAGTCGATGGTAGTGAAAAGGTCAATGTTTCCATCTTTGCTCAAAACTGGGACTCTTTTATCTCTCCTAGTTTGACGGAGGGTCGTTATCCTGAAGGAGATGATGAGGTTGTCGTGGATCAGTCCTTTGAAAACTATGGGATGAAGCTAGGTGATGTCATTCAGCTGAATGGAAGCGATTCAAGTTACAAGATTGTAGGCCTGACTCAAGGAAATAAATTTTTCACAGAGCCTGTTGTCTTTACGAGTCTGACAACTTATTGGACCTTACAAGGAACCTTGAAAGCCAATCGTTCTATCTCTGCCTTGGTATTGAAAAATGACATAGAAGTGGCTGGTGATGGACTGAAACAGATTTCCATTCCAAAAATGATATCAAAAATTCCTGGTTACACACCTCAGGTTAATGTGTTTTCAGGGATGATTCTTGCTATGATTGTCATTACAGGCTTGATTGTGGGTATTTTTGTTTATATCATTACCATCCAAAAACTAGGACTTTATGGAATAATGCGGGCTCAAGGGATACAGATCAAAACCATTGTATGGTCTCTATTCTGTCAAATCTTCCTCCTAGCTGGTATGGGGATTGCTTTAGCCTTGCTGGCAATCGGAGGAGTGATTTTAGTCTTACCAGCTACCTTCTTTTTCTACCCAAGCTGGATAGCTTACTCTGTCCTAAGCTTGGTAATTTCCTTGATGGCCCTTCTAGGTGGTGTCATTTCACTTCCACGCTTGCTAAAGGTGGACCCGATTACTGCGATTGCAGAATGATAAGGAGAATAGTATGACAGCACTGATTGAAATGACTCAAGTGACAAAAACATACGGGGAAGGAAAGATGAAAGTCATAGCCCTGCATGAGACGAATTTTCAGCTAAATGCGGGAGAGTTCGTTGCTATCGTTGGGCCTTCTGGCTCTGGAAAGACGACCTTTCTAACGACTCTTGGACAACTTCAGGAAACATCGAGTGGGAAGATTCTAGTCAAGGGGAAGGAAACAGGCAGTTTAACGGAGAAGGAGAAAACAGACCTTCGTTTTAGAGAGTTTGGCTTTATTCTACAAGCTTCAAACTTAATTCCTTTTCTAACGGTCAAGGAAGAGCTGGATTTGATTGACAGACTGGATAAGGGAAAAAATAGTAAAAGTGATCGAAAAGAGTTACTTGACTTGTTGGATTTGGAAAAGGTACAAGATCATTATCCCAAGGCTTTATCAGGTGGTGAACGTCAACGTGCAGCAATCGCTAGAGCGCTTTATAATAATCCGAGTATCGTGCTTGCAGATGAGCCAACGGCCAGTCTGGATACCCAGCGTGCCTACCAAGTAACGGAAATGTTGGCTGCCATTGCCCACGAACAAGGTAGAGGAGTTGTCATGATTACACATGATACACGCCTTCTTGATAAGGTTGACCGTATTTATGTGATGAATGATGGTCACCTAGTTGAAAAAACACATACATAAAAAAGAAAGTGGACGGTACTAGTTACTGTTCACTTTTTGATTGCAATCTTTAAAAAATGACTTTGACTTTTTATAAAAATCCTAGTATTCATAGCTGATTTTTAAGAATTGTGGTATAATTTTCCTTATGGAAAAGATTATCATTACAGCAACTGCTGAAAGTATTGAACAAGTTGAACAACTACTCGAAGCTGGCGTAGATCGTATCTATGTCGGTGAGAAAGATTTTGGACTTCGTCTGCCAACGACCTTTAGTTATGAAGAGTTGCGCACCATCGCTAAGCTCGTTCATGATGCGGGTAAGGAATTGATCGTTGCAGTCAACGCCCTCATGCACCAGGATATGATGGACCGTATCAAGCCTTTCCTAGACTTCTTGGAAGAAATCAAGACAGACTATATTACTGTTGGGGATGCAGGTGTCTTTTATGTGGTCAACCGTGATGGCTATTCCTTTAAGACTATCTACGATGCTTCAACCATGGTGACAAGCAGTCGTCAGATTAACTTCTGGGGTCAAAAGGCTGGCGCATCTGAGGCGGTTTTGGCGCGTGAAATTCCATCTGCCGAGCTCTTCAAGATGCCCGAGATTTTGGAAATTCCTGCTGAAGTGTTGGTTTACGGAGCTAGTGTCATCCACCATTCTAAGCGACCACTTTTGCAAAACTATTATAACTTTACGCATATCGATGATGAAAAAACGCGTAAACGTGACCTCTTCTTGGCTGAACCAAGTGATCCAGAGAGCCATTACTCTATCTTTGAAGACAATCATGGTACCCACATCTTTGCAAATAACGACCTTGATTTGATGACCAAATTGACAGAATTGGTAGAACATGGTTTCACTCACTGGAAGCTAGAGGGACTCTACACACCAGGTCAGAATTTTGTGGAGATTGCTAAACTCTTTATTCAGGCGCGTGGCTTAATCCAAGAGGGGAATTTCAGCCATGACCAAGCCTTCTTGTTAGATGAGGAAGTGCGCAAGTTACACCCTAAAAACCGTTTCCTCGACACAGGATTCTATGATTACGATCCTGATATGGTTAAATAGGACACCAAAACCCGAAATAAAAATGTTCGGGTTTTTCCAGTGTATCCATGAAATAAAAACGGATACATGTTATAATAAAAATAGCTCTTTAATGGAGGTATTTAAGTGGAGAATCTGAAAAAGATGGCAGGTATCAAGGCTGCTGAGTTTGTCAAGGATGGTATGGTTGTTGGACTCGGAACTGGATCAACTGCCTACTATTTCGTAGAGGAAGTAGGTCGTCGGATCAAGGAAGAAGGTTTGCAGATTACTGCTGTAACGACTTCCAGTGTGACCAGTAAACAGGCTGAAGGACTTAACATCCCGCTCAAGTCGATTGATCAAGTGGATTTTGTTGATGTGACGGTTGACGGGGCGGATGAAGTAGATAGCCAGTTTAACGGAATCAAAGGCGGAGGTGGTGCCCTTCTCATGGAGAAGGTTGTGGCAACGCCCTCAAAAGAATACATTTGGGTGGTAGATGAAAGCAAACTGGTAGAGAAACTAGGTGCTTTTAAATTGCCAGTAGAAGTGGTTCAGTATGGCGCAGAACAGGTCTTTCGTCGGTTTGAGCGAGCTGGCTACAAACCAAGTTTTCGTGAAAAAGACGGTCAACGTTTTGTGACCGATATGCAGAACTTTATCATTGACCTAGCTTTGGATGTCATTGAAGATCCGATTGCTTTCGGACAAGAATTGGACCATGTCGTTGGTGTCGTAGAGCACGGCTTGTTCAACCAAATGGTGGATAAGGTCATCGTAGCGGGACGAGATGGTGTTCAGATTTTAACTTCAACAAAAGCAAACTAATCAACATAATAAGGAGACAGACTATGTCAAAATTTAATCGGATTCACTTGGTGGTACTGGATTCTGTAGGAATCGGTGCTGCGCCAGATGCCAATAACTTTGTCAATGCAGGGGTTCCAGACGGAGCTTCTGACACACTGGGACACATTTCAAAAACCGTTGGTTTGAATGTACCAAACATGGCTAAAATCGGTCTAGGAAATATTCCTCGCGAAACGCCGCTTAAGACTGTACCAGCTGAAAGCAATCCAACAGGTTATGCAACAAAATTGGAAGAAGTATCACTTGGTAAGGATACCATGACTGGACACTGGGAAATCATGGGACTCAACATTACTGAGCCCTTCGATACTTTCTGGAACGGATTCCCAGAAGAAATCTTGACAAAAATCGAAGAATTTTCAGGACGTAAGGTCATTCGTGAAGCCAACAAACCTTACTCAGGTACAGCTGTTATCGATGATTTCGGACCTCGTCAGATGGAAACTGGAGAGTTGATTATCTATACTTCAGCTGACCCTGTTTTGCAAATTGCTGCCCATGAAGACATTATTCCTTTGGATGAATTGTACCGTATCTGTGAATACGCTCGTTCAATTACCCTTGATCGCCCAGCCCTTCTAGGTCGTATCATTGCCCGTCCGTATGTTGGTGAACCAGGTAACTTCACTCGTACAGCAAATCGTCGTGACTTAGCCGTTTCTCCATTTGCTCCAACTGTTTTGGATAAATTGAACGAAGCTGGCATCGATACTTACGCTGTTGGTAAGATCAACGATATCTTTAACGGCGCTGGTATCAACCATGACATGGGCCACAACAAGTCAAACAGCCATGGAATTGATACATTATTGAAGACCATGGGACTTGCTGAGTTTGAAAAAGGATTCTCTTTCACAAACTTAGTTGACTTTGATGCTCTTTACGGCCACCGCCGCAATGCTCATGGTTACCGTGATTGCTTGCATGAGTTCGATGAACGCTTGCCTGAAATTATCGCTGCTATGAGAGAGGATGACCTTCTCTTGATTACTGCGGACCACGGAAATGACCCAACCTATGCTGGAACTGACCACACTCGTGAATATATTCCACTTTTAGCTTACAGCCCTAGCTTTAATGGAAATGGTGTCATTCCAGTTGGACATTTTGCAGATATCTCAGCGACAGTTGCGGATAACTTTGGTGTGGAAACTGCCATGATTGGGGAAAGTTTCTTAGATAAATTGGTATAAGATGACACACTATGGTTTACTGGTTAGGGGCATTAATGTCGGTGGGAAGAATAAGGTTGTTATGTCGCAACTTCGTCAAGAATTGACAGAGTTGGGAGTGGAAAAGGTTGAAACCTACATCAACAGTGGCAACATTTTCTTTACTTCGACAGCTCCCAAAGCCCAATTGGTTGAAAAGTTAGAGGCTTTCTTTGAAATCCATTATCCATTTATTCAGAGCTTTTCCTTGTTGAGTCTTGAGGACTTTGAAGAGGAACTTGAAAATCTGCCTGAATGGTGGACCAAAGATTTGGCACGAAAGGATGTGCTCTTCTACACGGAGAGCTTGGATGTGGATCAAGTCATCGAGAAAGTGAACAGTTTGGAACTGAAAGATGAAGTGGTTCATTTTGGAAGACTTGGGATTTTCTGGGGGAAATTCTCTGAAGAATCCTACTATGCAACTGCCTATCACAAGTACTTGCTCAAGATGCCTTTCTATCGCAACATCACCATTCGCAATGCAAAAACCTTTGACAAAATCGGTCAAATGTTAAAAAATAATAAAGGAGACACACAATGACATTTTTAGATAAAATCAAGGAAACAGCTGCTTTCCTGAAAGACAAGGGAATCCAAGCGCCTGAGTTCGGTCTAATCCTTGGATCAGGACTTGGAGAATTGGCAGAAGAAATCGAAAATCCAATTGTAGTAGACTATGCAGATATCCCAAACTGGGGCCGCTCTACAGTAGTTGGGCACGCTGGTAAATTGGTATATGGTGAACTTGCAGGGCGTCAGGTCTTGGCTCTTCAAGGTCGTTTCCATTTCTATGAGGGAAATCCTCTTGAAGTCGTGACTTTCCCAGTACGTGTGATGAAAGTTCTCGGATGTGAAGGTGTCATTGTAACCAATGCAGCTGGAGGTATTGGATATGGTCCTGGTACCTTGATGGCTATCTCAGACCATATCAATATGACGGGGCAGAACCCATTGATGGGTGAAAACTTGGATGATTTTGGTCCACGTTTCCCTGATATGTCTAAGGCCTACACACCAGAATACCGCGCTACTGCCCATGAAGTGGCTAAAAAACTTGGTATCAAGCTTGATGAAGGTGTCTATATTGGTGTGACTGGTCCGACTTATGAAACACCAGCAGAGATTCGTGCCTATAAGACACTGGGAGCAGATGCCGTTGGTATGTCTACGGTTCCTGAAGTAATCGTGGCAGCCCACTCTGGCTTGAAAGTTCTCGGTATTTCATGTATTACTAACTTTGCGGCTGGTTTCCAAGAAGAACTCAACCACGAAGAAGTTGTAGAAGTAACCGAACGTGTCAAAGGCGACTTTAAAGGCTTGCTGAAAGCGATTCTTGCTGAATTGTAATGAATACTTATCATAGAAAGGTAGAGTGAAGTGTTCTGATTTGAACACGAGCGGAAAATCTTTCATAACAATAAAAGAAAGGATGGGTAAACCGTATTCGCTGAACTGAATACGGGCGGAGAACCGTGTAAAAAAGATAAACTGTCTAGCATCTGCGATGCTTCGTCAGTTTCCTATTTTTACATTGTTCTCTGTCGCTATCCTAAATATACAAAAAGAAAGGTAGAGCGTGTGTTCTGATTTGAACACGAGCGGAAAACTTTTCTAAAAACATAGAGAGGATGGTTCGGTTTTGAATTGAAGCCGGTCTAGTCTTCTCAATATCATCAAAATTAAGAAAGAAAGGAATTGAACCCACCCTAAAAGCAGTGGGAAAAAGATAGTTGGTCTAGCGAGCATCGCTCACTGCGCTCAACTCCTATTTTCCCTTCGCTTTTTGACGGGTTTGGTATCTTATATTATGTCTATCCATATTGCTGCTCAGCAAGGTGAAATTGCTGATAAAATTCTTCTTCCGGGGGATCCTCTTCGTGCGAAATTTATTGCGGAGACCTTCCTTGAAGATGCTGTTTGTTTTAACGAAGTGCGGAACATGTTTGGTTACACTGGTACTTACAAGGGCCACCGTGTATCTGTCATGGGAACTGGGATGGGGATGCCATCCATTTCGATTTATGCGCGTGAGTTGATTGTGGACTACGGTGTAAAGAAATTGATCCGCGTGGGAACTGCTGGTTCTTTGAATGAAGATGTCCACGTCCGTGAATTGGTTTTGGCGCAAGCAGCTGCAACCAACTCAAACATCATCCGCAATGACTGGCCACAGTATGATTTCCCACAAATCGCTAGCTTTGATTTGCTAGACAAGGCCTACCATATCTCCAAAGAACTTGGTATGACAACCCACGTTGGGAACGTCTTGTCATCAGATGTCTTTTACTCAAACTACTTTGAAAAGAACATCGAGCTTGGTAAATGGGGAGTCAAGGCTGTGGAAATGGAAGCAGCAGCTCTTTACTATCTTGCTGCCCAACACCACGTTGATGCCCTTGCTATCATGACCATTTCTGATAGCTTGGTCAATCCAGATGAAGACACCACTGCAGAAGAACGCCAAAATACCTTCACCGATATGATGAAGGTTGGTTTGGAAACCTTGATTGCAGAGTAAATTGTAAACGAAAATCCTGATTTCACTTGAAATCAGGATTTTTTCATAGATGCGATTTTTTCTGGGTCTGGGGTGACACGGAGGGTCTTTTGCCCTGTGTAGGTTACAAAGCCAGGTTTGCCACCAGTTGGTTTATTGAGTTTTTTCACTTCAATCATATCTACCTGAACTAGATTTGACAAGCGCCCTTTGGAAAAGTAGGCAGCTAGCTCCGCTGCATCTGTCTTAACTTCGTCAGAAGGGTCAAGATTTCCTGAGATGACGACATGGCTTCCTGGAATGTCCTTGGCATGGAACCAAAGTTCTTCCTTGCGAGCCATTTTAAAGGTTAGCTCTTCATTTTGCAAGTTGTTACGACCGACATAAATGATGGTTTTGCCATCGCTCGCCAGATACTGTTCTGGTTTTTTGCGTTTCTGGATTTTTTCACGTTGGCGTCTTCTAATGAAGCCAGTTTGGATCAATTCTTCACGTATTTCAGAGATTTCTTCTAGTCCAGCTTGGTTGAGCACAGTCTCCACACTTTCTAGATAAAGAATGGTAGCCTTGGTTTCTTCAATCAGTTCAGTCAGGTATTTGACAGCTTCTTTGAGTTTCTGGTAACGTTTAAAATAGCGTTGGGCATTCTGGCTGGGGGTCAAGGCCTTATCAAGCGCAATGGTGATAGGTTGATTGGTGTAGTAGTTGTCCAAGGTAACCTGATCTTGGTCATTAGGTACTTGATGAAGGAAGGTTGTCAGCAATTCTCCCTTTTGGCGAAATTCCTCAGCATTGTCTGTCGCTAGTAACTCTTTTTCTTGTTTTTTAAGCTTATGTCGATTTTTCTGAAGTTCATTTTCAACACGGCGAATGAGCTCGCTGGCTTGCTGTTTGACGCGATCGCGCTCTGCCTTATCTTTGTAATAGGTATCCAGAAGATCAGAGAGACTGGCAAAAGGCTCTCCCACCTGATTTGCAAAAGGAACTGGGCTGAAAGAAGTCTCCGTTAGGAAAGGCTTGGTTTCTTGACCGAAAAAGTTACGGAAAGTGGATAGTTTGTCACTAACCAATAAACTTTCCAATTCATTTGCCGTATCACGACCTAAACCTTGAAAGAGGCTTTGAAGATTTTTTGCTGTCAGTTCTTGGGTTTGCAGAATTTCAAAGAGCTTTTCATCCTTGATAGTAAAAGGATTGAGAGAATCGGTACTTGGTGGAGCGATATAGGTCGATCCAGGAAGCAGGGTGCGGTAGCTGTTTTGTGAAAAGCCGACGTGTTTGATAACTTCGAGGATTTTATGGCTACTTTTATCTACGAGGAGAATATTACTGTGTTTACCCATGATTTCGATAATCAAGGTAGCCTGAATATGGTCCCCAATCTCATTTTTATTGGAAACTGTAATTTCCACGATACGGTCATTTTCGATTTGCTCGATCGACTCAATCAGAGCACCCTGCAAATACTTTCTCAAAACCATGATAAAAGTCGAAGGTTGGGCTGGATTTTCAAAGGTTGTTTGGGTCAGCTGGATGCGACCAAAAACGGGATGGGCAGAAAGGAGCAGGCGATGGCTTTGGCGATTGCTGCGGATTTGCAAGACCAACTCTTGTTCAAAAGGCTGATTGATTTTCTGAATGCGACCATTGACCAACTCGCTTCGCAATTCCTCAACCATATGGTGTAAAAAAAATCCGTCAAATGACATCGTTCTCTCCTTGTGATTGTATTCCATAGTATTATATCAAAAAGGTAGAATAAAATCATGGAAATATGGTATAATAAAGCCAAGTAAAGAGAATCGAGAAGTACATGTATATTGAAATGGTAGATGAAACTGGTCAAGTTTCACAAGAAATCTTGCACCAAACCCAAGAGATTTTGGAATTTGCAGCCCAAAAAATAGGAAAAGAAGACAAGGAGATGGCGGTCACTTTTGTGACCAACGAGCGTAGCCATGAACTCAACCTTGAGTACCGTGATACGGATCGTCCGACAGATGTCATTAGCCTTGAGTATAAACCAGAGTTGGACATTGCCTTTGATGAAGAAGATTTGCTTGAAAATCCTGAATTAGCAGAGATGATGTCTGAGTTTGATGCTTATATTGGGGAACTGTTCATCTCTATCGATAAAGCGCATGAGCAGGCTGAGGAATACGGTCACAGCTTTGAGCGTGAAATGGGCTTCTTGGCAGTACACGGCTTTTTACACATTAACGGCTATGATCACTACACTCCGGAAGAAGAAGCGGAGATGTTCGGTTTACAAGAAGAAATTTTGACAGCCTATGGACTCACAAGACAATAAACGAAAATGGAAAAATCGTGACCTGGTATCCAGTTTAGAATTTGCTCTTACAGGAATTCTGACTGCTTTCAAGGAAGAACGCAATATGCGAAAACATGCAGTGACGGCTCTAGTAGTCATCCTTGCAGGTTTTGTTTTTCAGGTGTCACGCATTGAATGGCTCTTTCTCCTAATGAGCATTTTCTTGGTAGTAGCCTTTGAGATTATTAACTCTGCTATTGAAAATGTGGTGGATCTAGCCAGTCACTATCACTTTTCTATGTTGGCAAAGAAAGCCAAGGACATGGCAGCAGGAGCCGTGCTAGTTGTCTCTCTTTTTGCTGCAGTGACAGGTGCACTTATCTTTATCCCACGCATTTGGGATATACTATTTTAAACTATAAGAGGAAATTATGACATTTAAATCAGGCTTTGTAGCTATTTTGGGACGTCCCAATGTTGGGAAGTCAACCTTTTTGAATCACGTCATGGGGCAAAAGATTGCCATTATGAGTGACAAGGCGCAAACAACGCGTAATAAAATCATGGGAATTTACACCACGGATAAGGAGCAAATCGTCTTTATCGATACACCGGGGATTCACAAGCCAAAAACAGCTCTTGGAGATTTCATGGTGGAATCTGCCTATAGTACTCTGCGTGAAGTGGATACTGTTCTATTCATGGTGCCAGCTGATGAGCCACGTGGTAAGGGCGACGACATGATTATCGAGCGTCTGAAAGCTGCCAAGGTTCCTGTGATTCTGGTGGTGAATAAGATTGACAAGGTTCATCCAGACCAGCTTTTGGCTCAGATTGATGACTTCCGTAACCAGATGGACTTCAAGGAAATCGTTCCTATCTCAGCTCTTCAGGGAAATAACGTTTCTCGACTAATCGATATTTTGAGTGAAAATCTAGAGGAAGGTTTCCAGTATTTCCCATCTAATCAAATCACAGACCACCCTGAGCGTTTCTTGGTTTCAGAAATGATTCGTGAGAAAGTCTTGCACCTAACTCGAGAAGAGATTCCACACTCAGTCGCAGTAGTGGTCGACTCTATGAAGCGTGATGAAGAGACAGACAAGGTTCATATCCGTGCAACCATCATGGTCGAGCGTGATAGTCAAAAAGGCATTATCATCGGAAAAGGTGGGGCTATGCTCAAGAAAATCGGGACTATGGCCCGTCGTGATATCGAACTCATGCTAGGGGATAAGGTTTTCCTAGAAACTTGGGTCAAGGTCAAGAAAAACTGGCGTGATAGAAAGCTAGATTTGGCTGACTTTGGCTATAATGAAAAAGAATACTAAGTAGAGGTGGGCTCATGCCTGCTTCTTGTTTTTACAGAAGGAGGATTTATGCCTGAATTACCTGAGGTTGAAACGGTTCGTCGTGGCTTAGAAAAATTGCTCTTGGGAAAGAAGATTTCTAATATAGAGATTCGTTATCCCAAGATGATTAAGACAGATTTGGAAGAGTTTCAAAAAGAACTAGCTGGTCAAGTAATTGAGTCAATGGGACGCCGTGGAAAATATTTGCTTTTCTACTTGACAGACAAGGTCTTGATTTCTCATCTGCGAATGGAGGGAAAGTATTTTTACTATCCAGACAAAGTTCCAGAACGTAAACACGCCCATGTTTTGATTCATTTTGAGGACGGCGGCACTCTTGTATATGAGGACGTACGCAAGTTTGGTACCATGGAACTCTTGGCGCCTGACCTTTTGGATGCCTACTTTATTTCTAAGAAACTAGGCCCTGAGCCCAAAGATCAGGACTTTGATTTGCAGGTCTTTCAAGCTGCCCTAGCCAAATCTAAAAAACCAATCAAATCCCACCTCCTAGACCAAACCTTGGTAGCTGGTCTTGGCAATATCTATGTGGATGAGGTCCTCTGGCGAGCGCAGATTCATCCTGCTCGACCTTCCCAGACTTTGACGTTAGAAGAAGCGTCAGCTATTCATGACCAGACCATTGTTGTTTTGGGACAGGCCGTTGAAAAAGGGGGCTCAACTATTCGAACCTATATCAATGCCTTTGGGGAAGATGGAACCATGCAGGACTTCCATCAGGTCTATGATAAGACTGGACAAGCATGTTCGCGCTGTGGGACAGTGATTGAGAAATTACAGCTCGGTGGACGGGGAACTCATTTTTGTCCTCAGTGTCAAAGGAGGAGCTGATGGGAAAAATTATCGGAATCACAGGAGGAATTGCCTCTGGGAAGTCAACTGTGACAAATTTCCTAAGAGAGAAAGGCTTTCAAGTGGTGGATGCTGACGCAGTCGTCCACCAGCTACAAAAACCTGGTGGTCGTCTTTATCAGCTCTTAGTTCAGCACTTTGGACAAAAAATAATCCTTGAAAATGGAGAACTCAATCGCCCTCTCCTAGCTAGTCTCATATTTTCAAACCCTGAGGAGCGGGAATGGTCTAAACAAACCCAAGGAGAGATTATTCGTGAGGAATTGGCTGCACTGAGAGACCAGTTAGCCCAGACAGAAACGGTTTTTTTCATGGATATTCCCCTGCTTTTTGAACAGGACTACAGTGCTTGGTTTGATGAAACGTGGCTGGTCTATGTGGACCGTGATGTTCAGGTGGAACGTTTCATGAAACGGGATCATCTTTCTAAGGAAGTAGCAGAGTCTCGTTTGGCCGCCCAATGGTCTTTAGAGAAAAAGAAAGATTTGGCCAGTCATGTTCTAGACAACAATGGCAGTCGTAATCAGCTTGTGGCTCAAGTAGTGAAGTTACTTGAAGGAGGCGATAGCTGTGCAAGAGATTAGTTGGAAAGAGAATCTTCGTGTCGCCTGGTTCGGTAGTTTTCTAACGGGCGCCAGCATTTCCTTGGTCGTTCCTTTCATGCCTATCTTTGTAGAGCAGTTGGGAATTGAAGGAGACCAAGTTGCTTTTTATGCTGGATTAGCCATCTCAGTTTCGGCTGTTTCAGCAGCTCTAGTTTCTCCCATCTGGGGTATTCTTGCTGACAAGTATGGTCGAAAACCCATGATGATTCGAGCGGGTCTTGCCATGACCATAACTATGGGAGGTTTGGCCTTCGTGCCAAATATCTATTGGCTACTCTTTTTGCGCTTGCTCAATGGTGTATTTACTGGATTTGTCCCCAATGCAACAGCCTTGATTGCTAGTCAGGTACCCAAAGATAAGTCTGGAGCGGCTCTGGGGACTCTATCTACAGGTGTTGTTGCAGGAACATTGACGGGCCCCTTTGTTGGAGGCTTTATTGCTGAAATTTTTGGAATTCGTAATGTCTTTTTATTAGTAGGTGCTTTCTTATTTTTAGCTGCAATCCTGACTATTTTCTTTATCAAGGAAGATTTTCAACCAGTGGCTAAGGAGAAGGCTATCCCAACGAAAGAAGTATTTTCTTCTTTCAAGTATCCTAGGCTTTTAGTAAATCTGTTTTTGACGAGCTTCGTCATTCAATTTTCAGCTCAATCAATTGGCCCCATTTTAGCTCTCTATGTGCGGGACTTAGGGCAGACTGAGAATCTCCTCTTTGTATCAGGATTAATCGTATCCAGCATGGGATTTTCTAGCATGATGAGTGCTGGAATTCTAGGAAAACTTGGCGATAAGGTAGGGAATCATAGATTGTTAGTTGCAGCGCAGATTTATTCCGTCATCATTTACCTTCTTTGTGCCCATGCAACCAGCCCCTTTCAACTTGGCTTGTATCGTTTTCTCTTTGGTTTGGGAACGGGAGCTCTCATACCAGGTGTCAATGCGCTTCTTAGCAAAATGACTCCAAAATCAGGTATTTCAAGGATTTTCGCCTTCAACCAAGTCTTTTTTTACCTCGGTGGAGTGATCGGACCTATGGCGGGATCCGCAGTTGCAGGATATTTGGGCTACCATGCTGTCTTTTATGCGACAGCAGCCTGTGTGGCTTTCAGTTGTTTATGTAACTTAGTGCAATTTAGATCATTATTAAAAGTAAAGGAAATCTAGTGCGAGTAAAAATCAATCTCAAGTGCTCCTCTTGTGGCAGCATGAATTATCTAACCAGTAAGAACTCCAAAACCCATCCAGACAAGATTGAGGTGTTAAAATATTGTCCAAAGGAAAGAAAAGTAACTTTACATCTTGAATCTAAGTAGAATTTATGGTAAAATAATAGGGATTTTAAGGAGTTTGATATGTATAACCTATTATTAACCATTTTATTAGTATTATCTGTTGTGATTGTGATTGCGATTTTCATGCAACCAACTAAGAACCAATCCAGCAATGTATTTGATGCCAGCTCAGGTGATTTGTTTGAACGTAGTAAAGCGCGTGGTTTTGAAGCTGTGATGCAACGTTTAACAGGTATTTTAGTCTTTTTCTGGCTAGCCATTGCCTTAGCATTGACAGTATTATCAAGTAGATAAGAAATGGGCGAGACTAGGTCTTAGCCTATTTTTATTTTTATACTCTTCAAAAATCAAATTCAAACCACTTCAGCGTCGGCTTGTCGTATTCCAGTACTGCCTGCGCCTAGCTTTCTAGTTTGCTCTTTGATTTTTATTGAGTATTAAATGATGTTTGAGAAGGTCTTACAGTAAAAGAAAATTAAAAAATCTAGAAAGAAAATATGAAAGATAAAATTAAAGAATATTTGCAAGAGAAGGGGCGAGTGACGGTAAATGACCTGGCTCAGGCTCTCGGAAAGGATGGGTCCAAGGATTTCCGTGAGTTGATTAAAACCCTGTCTCTGATGGAAAGAAAGCACCAGATTCGTTTTGAAGATGATGGTAGTTTATGTCTGGACCAAAAGAAGAAACATGAAATTACCCTCAAAGGGATTTTTCATGCCCATAAAAACGGCTTTGGTTTTGTCAGTCTGGAAGGTGAAGAGGACGACCTTTTTGTAGGAAAAAACGATGTCAACTATGCCATTGATGGCGATACCGTTGAGGTAGTCATTAAGAAAGTTGCTGACCGTAATAAGGGAACGGCAGCAGAAGCCAAAATTATTGATATCCTAGAACATAGCCTGACGACAGTTGTCGGGCAAATCGTTCTGGATCAGGAAAAGCCCAAGTATGCGGGCTACATCCGTTCAAAGAATCAGAAAATCAGCCAACCGATTTATGTGAAGAAACCGGCTATCAAGTTGGAAGGTACTGAAGTTCTCAAGGTCTTTATTGACAAATACCCAAGTAAGAAACATGATTTCTTTGTCGCTAGTGTGCTAGACGTGGTGGGGCACTCGACTGATGCTGGGATTGACGTTCTTGAAGTCTTGGAATCCATGGATATTGTTTCAGAATTTCCAGAAGCTGTTCTCAAGGAAGCAGAAAGTGTGCCAGAAGCTCCGTCTCAAAAGGATATGGGAGGTCGTCTGGACCTGAGAGATGAAATCACCTTTACCATTGACGGTGCGGATGCCAAGGACTTAGACGACGCAGTACACATCAAGCCTTTAAAGAATGGCAATATCGAACTCGGAGTTCACATCGCAGATGTTTCCTACTATGTGACCGAGGGTTCTGCCCTTGACAAGGAAGCCCTTAACCGCGCGACTTCTGTCTATGTGACAGACCGAGTGGTACCAATGCTTCCAGAGCGTTTGTCAAATGGTATCTGCTCCCTCAATCCTCAAGTCGATCGCTTGACCCAGTCTGCTATTATGGAAATTGATAAACACGGTCGTGTGGTTAATTACACCATTACCCAAACAGTTATCAAGACTAGCTTCCGTATGACCTATAGCGCTGTCAATGACATCCTAGCTGGCGATGAGGAAAAGAGACAAGAGTTTAAGAAAATTGTTCCAAGTATCGAACTCATGGCCAAGCTCCATGAAAGGCTAGAAAGCATGCGTGAGAAACGTGGTGCCCTTAACTTTGATACCAGTGAAGCTAAGATCTTGGTGGATAAAAAAGGCAAGCCAGTTGATATCGTTCTTCGTCAGCGTGGTGTTGCTGAGCGGATGATTGAGTCCTTCATGTTGATTGCTAATGAAACGGTTGCCGAGCACTTTAGCAAGCTGGATCTACCTTTCATTTATCGGATTCACGAGGAGCCCAAGGCTGAAAAAGTTCAGAAGTTTATTGATTATGCTTCAAGCTTTGGTTTGCGGATTTATGGGACTGCCAGTGAGATTAGCCAGGAGGCGCTTCAAGACATCATGCGTGCTGTTGAGGGAGAACCCTATGCGGATGTATTGTCAATGATGCTTCTCCGTTCTATGCAACAGGCTCGTTATTCAGAGCATAATCACGGTCACTATGGACTAGCGGCCGACTATTACACTCACTTTACCAGCCCCATTCGTCGTTATCCTGACCTTCTTGTTCACCGAATGATTCGGGATTACGGCCGTTCTAAGGAAATAGCAGAGCATTTTGAACAAGTGATTCCAGAGATTGCAACCCAGTCTTCCAATCGTGAACGTCGTGCCATTGAGGCGGAGCGTGAAGTCGAAGCTATGAAAAAAGCTGAGTACATGGAAGAATACGTGGGAGAAGAGTACGATGCAGTTGTATCCAGCATTGTCAAGTTCGGTCTTTTTGTCGAATTGCCAAATACAGTTGAAGGCTTGATTCACATTACCAATCTACCTGAATTTTATCATTTCAACGAACGGGATTTGACTCTCCGTGGGGAGAAATCGGGCATAACTTTCCGTGTAGGTCAGCAGATTCGCATTCGAGTTGAAAGAGCCGATAAGATGACAGGTGAAATTGACTTCTCTTATATCCCAAGTGAGTTTGATGTCATCGAAAAAGGTTTGAAACAAGCTGGGCGCAAAGATAGAGGTCGTGGCTCAAGTCGTCGTTCAGATAAGAAGGAAGACAAGAGAAAATCAGGACGCTCAAATGATAAGCGCAAGCATTCACAAAAAGACAAGAAGAAAAAAGGTAAGAAACCTTTTTACAAGGAAGTAGCTAAGAAAGGAGCCAAGCATGGCAAAGGGCGAGGGAAAGGTCGTCGCACAAAATAAAAAGGCGCGCCACGACTATACAATCGTAGATACGCTAGAGGCAGGGATGGTCCTGACTGGAACTGAAATCAAGAGTGTACGAGCTGCTCGAATCAATCTCAAGGATGGCTTTGCCCAAGTAAAAAATGGGGAAGTCTGGCTGAGCAATGTTCATATTGCCCCATACGAAGAGGGCAATATCTGGAACCAGGAACCAGAACGCCGTCGTAAACTCCTGCTCCATAAGAAGCAAATTCAAAAATTGGAACAAGAGACCAAAGGGACAGGAATGACCCTTGTTCCCCTTAAAGTCTATATCAAAGATGGCTACGCCAAACTCCTTTTAGGACTTGCTAAAGGGAAGCATGACTATGACAAACGGGAGTCGATCAAGCGTCGTGAACAAAACCGCGACATCGCGCGTGTGATGAAAGCTGTCAACCAGCGTTAAGAAGAGGAAGTAAAATGGAAAAACTAATTGCCTATAAACGGATGCCCTTGTGGAATAAACAGACCATGCCTGAAGCAGTTCAGCAAAAGCACAATACTAAAGTCGGCACTTGGGGAAAAATTACTGTCTTGAAGGGGGCACTCAAGTTTATTGAGTTAACAGAAGATGGTGAGGTTCTAGCTGAGCACCTCTTTGAGGCAGGAGCTGACAATCCCATGGCACAACCGCAAGCCTGGCATCGAGTAGAGGCTGCAACAGACGATGTAGAGTGGTACTTGGAATTTTATTGTAAACCTGAGGATTATTTCCCTAAGAAATACCAGACCAATCCAGTCCATTCGGAAGTCTTAGAGGCTATGCAGACGGTGAAACCAGGAAGAGCCTTGGATTTGGGTTGTGGTCAGGGGCGTAACTCTCTCTTTCTCGCACAGAATGGTTTTGATGTGACAGCTGTGGATCAAAATGAATTGTCCCTTGAAATCTTGCAAAGCATCGTAGAGCAAGAGGATCTAGACATGCCTGTCGGACTTTATGATATCAATTCAGCCAGCATTAGCCAAGACTATGATTTCATCGTATCGACAGTTGTTCTGATGTTCCTACAAGCGGACCGCATTCCAGCTATTATCCAAAATATGCAGGAGCACACCACAGTCGGTGGCTACAATCTCATCGTCTGTGCCATGGATACGGAGGATTATCCTTGCTCGGTTAACTTCCCATTCACCTTTAAAGAAGGGGAGTTGGCGGACTACTACAAGGATTGGGAATTGGTCAAATATAATGAAAATCCAGGACATCTGCACCGTCGTGATGAAAATGGCAATCGCATTCAACTACGCTTTGCGACTATGCTAGCTAAAAAAGTCAAGTAAAAACCTATACCAGCGAATAGAGACCACTTTGCAAAGTTTCTATTCGTTTTTGTTTGCGTTGGTTGATTGGGGCGAGCAGGATTTTATGCTATACTAGAAGTAGGAAATCTGAGCAGTAGAACTGTGTTGCTGATACTCTCAGCGCAAGAAAGTCTTTATGATGGAGGTGGTCGAATGACGAGTCTTTTGGTGGAATTGTATGATCGGCATGTATTGGAAAAGAATGTCTACCAAGCCTTTATCAGTGATTGTGACGAGATTCTTTTTCTATCTTTGACGAAAATAAGCAATGAAGAGAAGCTCTCCCTCCGTCAGTTTATCATGGATGAGGTGCCTCATATCCAACGAGTGACCTTTCGTCAGTTATCCTTAGAACAACTAGCGGACCAGTTAGATTATTGTCTAGCAGGCTATGACCAAGTCCTTCTCGATGTTTTTGGTGGGGATTCGCTACTAGCCTTATCTCTCTATCAATACGGCTTGGATCGGGACCTCCCCATCGTTGCCATGGATGTTGAGCGAGGAAAACAATACAAGTGGGTAGCCGGACAGTTAGAAAAAGAAGATTTGGACATTCCAACCCTAAGCATCCAGCAGCTGATAGCCTTGCGTGGTGGAAAAATCCTCAAATCCAAACGCCCTATCCACTCAGCTCAGCAAATTGCAGCCATCAAAAAGCTAGCCAGCTCTGCCATTGCCAATCCTGCCCACTGGTATCAAGTGACCCAATTTTTCTCTCTAGCTAAGACCAATGACCTGCATGCTGAGACAGAAAAGATACTGGAAAACAATGGCAGATATTATCACTATCCAAAATCCCTTATTCCTTTACTTGTGGAAGCAGGGATGCTTTGTATTGAAAGTGAGGACAAAAAACGAGTAGCTTACAGTTTTCCAAGTCAAGAAGCTCAGGTCTTTTGTCGCAACAAGGGGCATATTTTAGAGGTATATCTCTATCTCTTGGCACTTGAATCTCAGCTGTTTGATGAGTGCATGATAGGCGGTGAGATTGATTGGAATGGCATCTTTCCAGAGGCGGATAATGTCCAAAATGAGATTGATGTCATTCTGAGAAAGGGACGCTCGATTACCTTTATCTCCTGCAAGATGACAGATTTATCAGTCGAAGCCATCAATGAACTAGAAGTTTACGCCAATCATTTTGCTGGGGAGAGTTGCCTCAAGTTGATTGTTTGTACTGGAAAAATCAATCCAGCTTATGCCAATCGCTGCCAAGAATATGGCGTGCTGGTCATTAGAAGTGAGCAGATCGCCAATCTCATTCCCATGCTAAAAAAATATTCTAAGAGACAAAAAAGATAAGAAATAATATCATGAAAGGCTGGAAATCCAGTCTTTTTTACTTCTTTTTCGAATAAATGAGAAAAGGAGGTAGACCATGTTTGTAGCCAGAGATGCCAAGGGAAATTTGGTGAATGCCCTCGAAAAAGACGTGACTAGGCAAGATTATACTTGTCCAGCCTGTGGTGGTGGACTACGATTACGCCAAGGACAGAGCATTCGAACGCATTTTGCCCATGAAAGGTTAAGAGATTGCATCGCTATTTTTGAAAATGAAAGTCCAGAACACTTGGGCAACAAAGAGATCCTTTATCACTGGGCCAAGAAGGACAATCAGGTCGCTTTAGAATATAGTCTGCCCAAGATTCAGCAAATAGCGGATGTTCTCGTCAATGAGAAACTAGCTCTGGAGGTCCAGTGCAGTCCCTTGTCTCAAAAGCTTTTAGGTCATAGAAGTCAAGGCTACCGTAGTCAGGGATACCAAGTTATCTGGCTACTGGGAGAAAAACTCTGGTTAAAAGAGAGACTTACACAACTGCAAAGGGGATTTCTCTATTATAGTCAAAATATGGGTTTCTATGCTTGGGAACTAGATTTCAAAAAGCAAGTTTTGAGACTCAAATACCTTTTGCATCAGGACCTACGTGGCAAGCTTCATTTTCGGGTCAAGGAGTTTCCCTATGGTCAAGGAAATCTCTTGGAAATTCTACGATTTCCTTATCAGAAACAAAAACTGCCTCGTTTTGCAGTTGAGCAAGATTCAACTATCTGTCACTACATTCGCCAACAGTTGTACTACCAAACGCCTTACTGGATGAAGAAGCAGGAGGAAGCTTATCATCAAGGAGACAATCTATTAAACCGTCAACTAGACGACTGGTATCCTCAAGTCAAGCCGATAGAATCAGGTGATTTTTTGCAGATTGAAACGGATTTGACTAGCTATTATAGAAATTTTCAGGCTTACTATCAAATAAATCCGAAAAATAATCGCCAAAAGCTCTATCCACCAGCCTTTTATCACTTATATTTCTCAAAAAATGTGGTAAAATAGAAAGGATGGAGGAATCTTATGGTATTACAACGACATGAAATAAGTGAAAAAGATACATGGGATCTTTCAACAATCTACCCAACAGACCAGGCTTGGGAAGAAGCCTTGAAAGATTTAACTGAAAAAGTACAAACAGCATCTCAGTATGAGGGACATCTCTTAGACAGCGCAGACAGTTTGCTTGAGATCACAGAATTTTCACTTGATTTGGAACGCCAAGTTGAAAAGCTTTATGTCTATGCACATATGAAAAATGACCAGGACACGCGTGAATCCAAGTATCAAGAGTACTATGCTAAGGCAATGACCCTATACAGTCAGTTAGAACAAGCCTTTTCATTCTATGAACCTGAGTTTATGGAGATTAGCGAAGAGCAGTATGCGGCCTTCCTAGAAGCTCAACCAAAACTCCAAGTTTACAAACACTTTTTTGACAAGCTCTTGCAAAAGAAAGACCATGTTCTTTCGCAACGTGAGGAAGAATTGCTTGCTGGAGCAGGAGAAATCTTTGGTTCTGCTAGTGAAACCTTCGCTATTTTGGACAATGCGGATATTAGCTTCCCATACGTGCTTGATGACGAAGGCAAGGAAGTGCAACTTTCACACGGTACTTACATCCGTTTGATGGAGTCTAAAAACCGTGAAGTGCGTCGTGGTGCCTATGAAGCCCTTTATGCGACATATGAGCAATTCCAACACACTTATGCTAAGACCTTGCAGACAAATGTTAAGGTGCAAAACTACCGTGCCAAAGTTCGCAACTATAAGAGTGCTCGTCATGCGGCCCTCGCAGCAAATTTTGTTCCAGAAAGTGTCTATCACAATCTAGTAGCAGCAGTTCGCAAGCATTTGCCACTCTTGCATCGTTACCTTAAACTTCGTTCTAAAATCTTGGGGATTTCAGATCTCAAGATGTATGATGTCTACACACCGCTTTCGTCAGTAGATTATAGCTTTACCTACGAAGAAGCCTTGAAAAAGGCAGAAGAGGCCTTGGCGGTCTTGGGTGACGACTACTTGAGCCGTGTCAAACGTGCCTTCATTGAGCGTTGGATTGATGTCTATGAAAACCAAGGCAAGCGTTCTGGTGCCTATTCTGGTGGATCATATGATACCAATGCCTTTATGCTTCTCAACTGGCAGGACAATCTAGATAATCTCTTTACCCTTGTCCATGAGACAGGTCACAGTATGCACTCCAGCTATACTCGTGAAACCCAACCTTATGTTTACGGAGATTATTCTATCTTCTTGGCTGAGATTGCCTCAACGACTAACGAAAATATCTTGACAGAGAAATTGTTGGAAGAAGTAGAAGACGATGCGACTCGTTTTGCAATTCTCAATAACTTCCTAGACGGTTTCCGTGGAACAGTCTTCCGTCAAACTCAATTCGCTGAGTTTGAACATGCCATCCACCAAGCAGATCAAAATGGAGAAGTCTTGACAAGTGATTTCCTCAATAAGCTCTACGCTGACTTGAACCAAGATTACTATGGACTCAGCAAGGAAGACAATCCTCAGATCCAATACGAGTGGGCACGCATTCCACACTTCTACTATAACTACTATGTTTATCAGTATTCAACAGGTTTTGCAGCTGCTTCAGCCTTGGCTGAGAAGATTGTCCATGGTAGTCAAGAAGACCGTGACCGCTATATCGACTACCTCAAGGCAGGTAAGTCTGACTATCCACTCAATGTCATGAGAAAAGCGGGAGTGGATATGGAGAAGGAAGACTATCTCAACGATGCCTTTGCAGTCTTTGAACGTCGCTTGAACGAGTTTGAAGCCCTTGTTGAAAAATTGGGACTAGCTTAAGATGGTAGAGTCTTATAGTAAAAATGCCAATCACAATATGCGTCGTCCCGTCGTCAAGGAAGAAATCGTAGAACTCATGCGCCAGCGTCAAAAGCAGGTGACAGGTTCTTTGAAAGAATTGGAGACCTTCGCTCGCAAGGAAAACATTCCCATTATTCCCCATGAAACGGTCGCGTATTTCCGTTTTCTCATGGAGACCATACAGCCCAAGAACATTTTGGAAATTGGGACAGCTATCGGTTTTTCAGCCCTCTTGATGGCGGAACATGCGCCAGATGCCAAGATTACAACGATTGATCGTAATCCAGAAATGATAGGCTTTGCCAAGGAAAACTTTACCCAGTTTGACAGTCGTAAGCAAATCACTCTTTTAGAGGGAGATGCAGTCGATGTTTTATCTACTTTGACAGAAACTTATGACTTTGTCTTTATGGATTCGGCCAAGTCCAAGTATATCGTCTTTCTGCCTGAAATCCTCAATCACTTGGAAGTTGGTGGAGTAGTGGTCTTGGATGATATTTTCCAAGGAGGAGATGTTGCCAAGGACATCATGGAAGTCCGCCGAGGTCAACGAACCATTTACCGTGGTTTGCAAAGACTTTTCGATGCAACTTTGGACAATCCAGGTCTAACAGCAACTCTAGTTCCGCTTGGAGACGGCATTCTCATGCTACGAAAGAATCTAGCAGAAGTAGAGCTTCCTGAGAGCGAATGATTTTCAGAAAAATTTAAGAAATTATAGTAAAATAGATAAGGTAACACTTACCGTAAAAGGAGTAAAAATGAAGAAAAAACTTATGGCAGGAGCCATCACACTTTTATCAGTAGCAACACTTGCAGCTTGTTCAAACAGTTCTGAAGGAAAAGATTTGATCAGCATGAAGGGCGATGTGATTACAGAGCATCAATTCTTTGAAGAAGTAAAGAACAATCCAACTGCACAACAAGTCTTGCTCAATATGACCATCCAAAAAGTATTTGAACAACAATATGGATCAGAAGTAACGGATAAAGATGTGGATGATGCTGTTGCTGAAGAACAAAAGAAATACGGCGATAGCTACAACAGCGTGCTTCAACGTGCAGGTATGACACCTGAGACTCGTAAAGCTCAAATCCGCACTAGCAAATTGGTTGAATTGGCAGTTAAGAAGGCTGCTGAGAGTGAGTTGACAGACGAAGCTTACCAAAAAGCTTTTGAGTCTTACACACCAGATGTAACAGCTCAAATCATCCGTTTGGATAATGAAGACAAGGCAAAAGAAGTACTTGAGAAAGCTAAAGCAGAAGGTGCAGATTTTGCTCAGTTGGCAAAAGACAACTCTAACGACGACAAAACAAAAGAAAATGGTGGAGAAATCACTTTTGACTCTGCTTCAACAGAACTTCCAGAACAAGTCAAGAAAGCAGCTTTTGCTTTGGATGTGAACGGGGTTTCTGATGTGATTACAGCTACTGGAACACAAGCCTACAGTAGTCAGTTCTACATCGTCAAAGTAACGAAGAAAACAGAAAAATCTTCTAATATCGAGGATTATAAAGAAAAATTGAAGACCATCATCTTGACTCAAAAACAAAATGATTCAGCCTTTGTTCAAGGAGTAATTGGTAAAGAATTGCAAGCAGCAAACATCAAGGTTAAAGATCAATCATTCCAAAACATCTTCACTCAATACATTGGTGGTGGTGACTCAAGCTCAAGCAGCAGCTCTTCATCTAACTAAGAAAGCAAAAAACAAATCTCAAAAGAGATTTGTTTTTTTATACCTGATACTAGAAAATGAGTAAAATTCGAAGGATTAAAGGATAAGAGTTTTTTTCTTTCTGAAAAAGTGGTATAATAGCAATCAAAACTAGAAAATAAAACGGAATTGGGAACAGAAGCGTCTGTTCCTATTAGAGTGGTGAAATATGAAAATTAGTAAAAGGCACCTACTAAACTATTCCATTTTGATTCCTTACTTCCTTTTATCGATTTTGGGGCTGATTGTGGTGTACTCGACAACGAGTGCAACCTTGATCGAAGAAGGGAAAAGTGCCTTTCAATTGGTGCGTAACCAGGGGATCTTCTGGATAGCTAGTTTGATTCTGATTGCCTTAATCTATAAATTAAAATTAGGTTTCCTAAGAAATGGGCGTCTCATCTTTATTGTAATGATTGTGGAGATGGTTCTTTTAGCTCTGGCGCGACTGGTCGGAACACCTGTCAATGGAGCATACGGATGGATTTCTGTAGGACCTGTAACGATTCAGCCTGCGGAGTACCTTAAGATTATCATCATCTGGTACTTGGCACATCGATTTTCAAAACAACAAGATGAGATTGCGGTTTATGACTTCCAGGTTTTGACACAGAATCAGTGGCTACCTCGAGCTTTTAATGACTGGCGTTTTGTTCTGCTGGTTCTGATTGGTAGCCTGGGAATTTTCCCAGACTTGGGAAATGCGACCATCTTGGTCTTGGTGGCGCTCATCATGTATACCGTAAGTGGGATCGCCTATCGTTGGTTTTCGACCATTCTAGCTCTCTTGGCAGGAAGTTCAATGTTAGTCTTGTCTGTCATTCGCTTTGTTGGGGTTGAAAAGTTCTCTCAAATTCCTGTATTTGGTTACGTTGCTAAACGTTTCAGTGCCTTCTTTAATCCCTTTAATGACTTGGCGGGGGCAGGACACCAGCTCGCAAATTCCTACTATGCAATGGTAAATGGAGGCTGGTTCGGACTGGGACTGGGAAATTCTATTGAGAAGCGTGGCTATCTGCCAGAAGCCCATACGGATTTTGTCTTTTCGATTGTCATCGAAGAGTTTGGATTCGTAGGAGCCAGTATGATTTTGGCTTTACTCTTCTTCTTGATTTTGCGAATCATCTTGGTTGGTATTCGAGCAAAGGATCCCTTTAACTCCATGGTTGCTATTGGTGTCGGAGGGATGATCCTTGTTCAAGTCTTTGTCAATATCGGTGGGATTTCAGGGTTGATTCCTTCTACAGGGGTAACCTTCCCCTTCCTTTCACAAGGTGGGAACAGTCTACTGGTATTATCCGTAGCCATCGCGCTTGTACTGAACATTGATGCCAGCGAAAAACGTGCCAAACTTATCAGAGAATACGAGAATCAAACCGATGAAAATCTGTAAGGATTGTATGGAAAGGAAAGTATATGTCTCTTCAAAAATTAGAAAACTATAGTAATAAAGCAGTCGTCCAAGAAGAAGTCTTGATTCTGACTGAGCTATTAGAAGATATCACAAAAAATATGCTGGCGCCAGAAACCTTTGAAAAGATTATCCAGTTGAAAGAATTATCAACTAGTGAGAATTATCAAGGGCTCAATGACCTAGTGACCAGTCTATCGAATGAAGAAATGATTTACATTTCACGCTATTTCTCTATCCTTCCACTTTTGATTAATATCTCTGAGGATGTGGATTTGGCCTATGAAATCAATCACCAAAACAATGTGGACCAAGACTATTTAGGAAAATTATCTACAACGATTAAGATGGTAGCTGAAAAAGAAAATGCAGCTGAAATTTTAGAAAAGTTAAATGTCGTTCCTGTCTTGACCGCCCATCCAACGCAAGTACAACGCAAGAGTATGCTGGATCTGACCAACCATATCCATACTCTCTTGCGCAAGTACCGTGATGTTAAACTCGGCTTGATTAATAAAGAAAAATGGCACACAGATCTCCGTCGTTACATTGAAATTATCATGCAAACGGACATGATTCGTGAGAAGAAATTGAAGGTAACCAACGAAATCACCAACGTGATGGAGTACTACCAAAGTTCTTTCCTGAATGCTGTTCCACGTTTGACAGCTGAGTATAAGAAACTAGCTAAAGAACAAGGTATCGAGCTCCAACATCCAAAACCGATTACCATGGGGATGTGGATCGGAGGAGACCGTGATGGAAATCCTTTCGTAACAGCGGAAACCCTAAACAAATCAGCCTTGACTCAGTGCGAAGTCATCATGAACTACTATGATGAAAAGATTTATAATCTTTATCGTGAGTTTTCACTGTCAACCAGCATCGTGAATGTCAGCGACAAGGTCCGTGAGATGGCGCTGAAGTCACAAGACAACTCGATTTATCGCGAAAAAGAACTCTATCGTCGTGCCCTTTTTGATATCCAAGCTAAGATGCAGGCAACCAAGGCTTATCTCATTGAAGACAAGAATCTTCAGCCTAGATATGCCACTGCGGATGAATTTTATCAAGATTTGTTGGCCATTCGCGACTCTCTCCTTGAGAACAAAGGAGAATACCTGATTTCTGGAGAATTTGTCGAGTTGATGCAAGCTGTCGAAATCTTTGGCTTCTACCTTGCCTCTATTGACATGCGCCAGGATTCTAGCGTTCACGAAGCCTGTGTGGCTGAATTGTTAGCATCAGCTGGTATCAACGATCACTATAGCGATCTGTCTGAAGACGAAAAATGTAGCCTTCTCTTAAAAGAGTTGGAAGAAGATCCTCGTATCCTCTCAGCCACTCATGCTGAAAAGTCAGAACTTCTTGAGAAGGAACTGTCTATCTTTAAAGCTGCCCGCAAGTTGAAGGATAAACTGGGTGAAAATGTCATTCGTCAAACCATTATCTCACATGCAACCAGTGTATCAGATATGCTAGAGCTAGCAATCATGCTCAAGGAAGTAGGCTTGGTTGATTCCCAAAAAGCACGAGTTCAGATTGTTCCCCTCTTTGAAACTATTGAGGACTTAGACCATTCGGAAGAAACCATGAGAAGATATTTCTCTCTTCCTTTGGCTAAAAAATGGATTGCTTCAAAAGATAACTATCAGGAAATCATGCTTGGCTACTCTGATAGTAACAAGGATGGTGGTTACCTGTCCTCATGTTGGACTCTCTACAAGGCGCAACAACAACTAACTGCTATCGGTGATGAATTTGGCGTTAAGGTCACTTTCTTCCACGGTCGTGGTGGTACTGTGGGTCGTGGTGGTGGACCAACTTATGAAGCCATCACATCTCAACCGCTCAAGTCTATTAAGGACCGTATCCGTCTGACTGAGCAAGGAGAAGTCATTGGAAATAAATACGGAAACAAAGACGCTGCTTATTATAACCTTGAAATGTTGGTTTCTGCAGCCATTAACCGCATGATTACCAAGAAGAAGAGTGATATCAATACGTCAAATCGTTACGAAGCTATCATGGATCAAGTAGTGGACCGTAGTTATGATATCTACCGTGATTTGGTCTTTGGAAATGAACATTTCTATGACTATTTCTTTGAATCAAGTCCAATCAAAGCTATTTCAAGCTTCAATATCGGTTCGCGTCCAGCAGCTCGTAAGACCATCACTGAAATTGGTGGTTTGCGTGCCATTCCTTGGGTCTTCTCATGGTCACAAAGCCGTGTCATGTTTCCTGGATGGTATGGAGTAGGATCCAGCTTTAAAGAGTTTATAGATCAAGATCCAAAGAATATCGAGTTCCTTCGTGATATGTACCAAAACTGGCCTTTCTTCCAATCTTTGCTTTCCAATGTGGACATGGTCTTGTCTAAGTCTAATATGAATATTGCTTTTGAATATGCCAAGCTCTGTGAAGACGAAGAAGTACAAGCTATCTACTACACTATTTTAGATGAATGGCAGTTGACTAAGGACGTTATTTTAGCTATCGAAGGTTATGACGAACTCTTGGCAGAAAACTCTTACCTAAAAGACAGTCTAAACTATCGTATGCCTTACTTTAATATCCTTAACTACATCCAGTTGGAGTTGATCAAACGTCAACGTCGCGGAGAATTGTCGGCAGACGAAGAAAAACTGATCCATACAACTATCAACGGAATTGCAACTGGTTTGCGTAATTCAGGCTGATATTCTACAAACTTCCTCTTTTTTCAAGGGGAAGTTTTTGAATTGTTTAAAAAATTCTAAAAATAAGCTTGACAAGTAGTTGAAAAATGATATAATTTAAACATTCAGAAAGTAATCTTGCTCATTTTTTAGAGAGTCTGTGGTTGGTGAAAGCAGATAGATGAAATTGATGAAATTGGGCTGAATGTACTTAAGAATTTGAAATCATAAAAATTCGGTGAGCACACCTTACAGTGCAACTCGTTATTGCGAGAAAGAGCGATAGGAATATTCCTATAATTGAGGTGGCACCGCGCATCGACGTCCTCACACAAGTTTTTTGTGTGAGGACTTTTTCTATGGGGAGGAAAGATATTGGAATTTAAACGATGGCATCGCTTGATGATGTGATTTAAAAAGTTAAGGTAAAAGAATTAAGGAGAAAGAAAAATGAAAAATAAACGTTTGATTGGAATTGTCGCTGGATTAGCAGTATTGGTAGTGGCTAGCTTGATTTATTCATCAATGAACAAGCCATCAGCTAAAGAAGAGCAAAAGGTTGCTAAGGTTGGTGTCCTTCAATTTGTTAGTCACCCATCCTTGGACTTGATTTACCAAGGGATTCAAGATGGACTAGCTGAAGAAGGCTATAAGGACGATCAAGTAAAAATCGACTTTATGAACTCTGAAGGAGATCAGAGCAAGGTTGCAACCATGAGTAAACAATTGGTAGCAAATGGAAACGATGTAGTTGTTGGGATTGCAACACCAGCAGCTCAAGGACTCGCTAGTGCTACAAAAGACCTACCAGTTATCATGGCTGCTATTACAGACCCAATCGGTGCTAACTTGGTCAAAGATTTGAAAAAACCAGGTGGCAACATCACAGGGGTGTCAGACCACAACCCTGCTGAACAACAAGTGGAATTGATTAAAACTTTGACACCAAATGTCAAAACAATCGGTGCTCTTTACTCAAGTAGCGAAGATAACTCAAAAACACAGGTAGAAGAATTCAAGGCTTATGCTGAAAAAGCAGGTTTGACAGTCGAAACCTTTGCCGTTCCTTCGACTAACGAAATTGCTTCAACAGTCAATGTTATGACAAGCAAGGTCGATGCGATTTGGGTTCCAATTGACAACACCATCGCATCCGCATTCTCAACAGTTGTTTCAAGCAACCAAACAGCTAAAAAGCCAATCTACCCAAGTGCTACTGCCATGGTAGAAGCAGGAGGCCTGGCATCTGTAGTAGTTGACCAACACGATCTTGGAGTGGCTACTGGTAAGATGATTGCCAAAGTTTTGAAAGGTGAAAAACCAGCTGATACGCCAGTTAATGTCTTTTCAACTGGTAAGTCAGTGATTAACAAAAAACTAGCGCAGGAACTTGGTATCACCATTCCTGAGTCCGTTCTAAAAGAAGCAGGACAAGTGATTGAATAAAGATAAAGGAGGAGCTGGACACATCTCCTCCCGTTTTTACTAAAGAAAGAAATGAGTGAAAGATTATGATAGTATCCATTATTTCTCAGGGGATGGTCTGGGCGATTTTAGGTTTGGGAATCTTTATGACTTTTCGAATTTTGAATTTTCCAGATATGACTACTGAAGGTTCTTTTCCTCTTGGGGGAGCAGTAGCTGTAACCTTGATAACACAGGGAGTCAACCCATTTTTAGCAACCCTAGCCGCAGTAGGAGCGGGCTGTCTAGCTGGAATGGCGACAGGTCTCTTATATACCAAAGGAAAAATCCCAACCCTCTTATCAGGGATTCTGGTCATGACTTCCTGCCATTCCATCATGCTCATGATTATGGGGCGTGCCAATCTGGGGCTTCTTGGAACTAAACAAATACAGGATGTCTTGCCTTTCGATTCAGATCTTAACCAACTCCTGACTGGATTAATCTTTGTAGCTCTTGTTATTGGCCTTATGCTCTTTTTCCTTGATACCAAACTAGGTCAGGCCTACATCGCTACAGGTGACAATCCCGATATGGCTCGTAGCTTTGGTATCAATACGGGTCGTATGGAACTTATGGGTTTGGTTCTCTCAAATGGGATTATCGCGCTTGCAGGAGCCTTAATTGCTCAACAAGAAGGATACGCGGATGTTTCTCGAGGAATTGGCGTGATTGTCGTAGGGCTTGCTAGCTTGATTATTGGTGAGGTTTTGTTCAAGAGTTTGACCCTGGCAGAGCGACTCATGACCATCGTTGTAGGGTCTATTGCTTATCAGTTCCTCGTTTGGGGAGTGATTGCTCTTGGGTTTAATACAAGTTATCTTCGTTTGTACAGCGCCTTGATTTTGGCGGTTTGCCTCATGATTCCAACCTTCAAAAACAAATACCTGAAAGGAGTCAAGTTTAGCAAATGACAGCAATTGTAGAATTAAAAAATGCTACCAAAGTCATTACGAATGGCTTTGATGAGGAAAAAATCATTCTGAATGATGTTTCTCTTGAAATTTTCGAACATGATTTCATTACCATCCTAGGGGGAAATGGAGCAGGGAAGTCAACGCTTTTTAACACTATTGCAGGTACCTTACCTTTAACAAGTGGGAGTATCCGTATCATGGGCGAGGATGTGACGCATTTTTCACCTGAAAAACGGGCTAAGTACTTGTCTCGTGTTTTTCAGGATCCTAAGATGGGGACGGCTCCCCGTATGACGGTAGCGGAAAATCTCTTGATTGCCAAGTTTCGCGGTGAGAAGAGAGGACTCCTTCCTAGGAGACTTTCAAGCCATAGAGAAGAGTTTCAGACTACCATTGAAAAAGTGGGAAATGGGCTTGAAAAACATCTAGATACTCCGATTGAGTTTCTATCAGGCGGTCAACGCCAGGCCTTGAGTCTCTTGATGGCTACCTTGAAGCGACCAGAGTTGCTCTTGTTGGATGAACACACAGCAGCCCTTGATCCAAAAACCAGTGTTGCCTTGATGGAATTAACAGATGACTTTGTCAGCAAGGGTCATCTAACAGCCTTGATGATTACCCACCATATGGAAGATGCGCTGAAGTATGGCAATCGTCTGATAGTCATGAAGGAAGGTCGTATCATCCAAGACCTCAATAAAGAAGAAAAAGCTAAGATGAAGATTTCAGACTACTATCAATTATTTGAATAGATGAGTTAAATAATCATCAAAAAATAGAGAAGAGAAACTTAGAAGCATGGAAGTGTTTCTGAGTTTTTTATCTCCTCTTTCTATCTGGAAAAATAAGGCAAAGAGAATTACGGAAAGCGTATGAAATGGTTTACTTTTTTTCAGAAATAAGCTATACTAGTTTACGTGAAACTATGATAAGATGGAGGTATTGTGTATGGTTGACAAGCAAGTCATTGAAGAAATCAAAAACAATGCCAACATTGTGGAAGTCATAGGTGATGTGATTTCTTTACAGAAGGCTGGACGGAACTATTTAGGGCTCTGTCCTTTTCATGGTGAAAAGACCCCCTCTTTCAACGTTGTGGAAGACAAGCAGTTTTATCACTGTTTTGGATGTGGGCGTTCAGGAGATGTCTTTAAGTTTATCGAAGAATACCAAGGCGTGTCCTTCATGGAAGCCGTTCAGCTCTTAGGAGAGCGCGTCGGTATTCAACTAGCTATGCCTGTTCAGTCTCGTCCCCAACAAGCTTCCCCTCATCAAGCTCTATATGATATACATGAAGAAGCTGCACGCTTTTACCATGCCATCCTCATGACGACCAAGATGGGAGAAGAAGCAAGGGCTTATCTCTACAAACGCGGATTGACAGATGATGTTCTGAAGCACTTCCAGATTGGACTAGCTCCAGCAGAGAGAACTTATCTCTACCAACGTTTATCTGACAAGTTTGAGGAAAAGGATTTATTGGATTCTGGCCTGTTTTACCTGTCAGATGGCAATCAGTTTTATGATACTTTTTTTGGACGGATTATCTTTCCTTTGACCAATGACAAGGGGCAGGTTATTGCATTTTCAGGTCGTATCTGGCAAGAAACGGATAGTCAGACTGCCAAATATAAAAATAGTCGCTCGACTGCAATTTTTAACAAGAGTTACGAATTGTATCATTTGGACAAGGCAAAAAAGGGAACAGGTAAGATCACAGAGCTCTATCTGATGGAAGGCTTCATGGATGTGATTGCAGCCTACCGTGCTGGTATAGAAAATGCTGTAGCTTCCATGGGAACAGCCTTAAGCAAGGAGCATGTTGATCACCTCAAACGCTTTACCAGAAAAATTGTTCTCAGCTATGATGGCGATAAGGCAGGGCAGGCAGCAACAGCCAAGGCACTAGAGGAGTTAAAAGACTTCTCAGTGGAGGTTGTTCGAGTACCTGATGCCATGGACCCAGATGAGTATTTGCAAAAGAATTCTGCTGAAGACCTGGCTTACCTTTTAACCAAGACCCGTATCAGTCCTATAGAGTTCTATATTCACCAGCTCAAGCCAGAAAATAGTGATAACTTGCAGGCGCAAATCGAATTCATTGAAAAGATTGCGCCCCTAATCGCCAAGGAAAAGTCTATCACTGCCCAAAATTCTTATATTCACATTCTGGCGGATAATCTACCTTCCTTTGATTACCAACAGGTGGAGCAGATTGTAAATGAAAGTCGCATTGTTCAGAGGCAGGAAAGAGTCAAAGAGGAGCAACCTCCAGCAGCGATTAGTTTACCTGTAACGCGACAACTGACAGCAGTCATGAGAGCAGAGGCTCATCTCCTCTATAGGATGGCTGAGAACCCAGTTGTGTTAAATGACTACCGCTTAAGAGAAGATTTTTTCTTTGATACCCCAGAATTTCAGATTCTTTACGAATTATTAAGTGAGCAGGGAGAAATCGGCTCAGAGGAGCTTTCTCATCAGACGCCTGAGGTTGAAAATGCTTGGTACCACGTGCTTAGCTTGGATTTGCCAGTTGAGATGTCGCCTCAAGAGCTAGCGGAAGTCGAAGCGACTCGAAACCGTGCCCTCCTCAGCAAGGACAACTTAAGAATTAAAAAGAAAGTGCAGGAAGCTAGTCATGTAGGAGATACAGACACAGCCTTGGAAGAATTGCAACGATTGATTTCCCAAAAGAGAAGAATGGAGTAATAATGGCAACAAAACAAAAAGAAGTAACCACATTTGATGTGCAAGTAGCAGACTTTATCCGTAACCACAAAAAAACAGGAACAGCAACAGACGATGAAATCAATTCAAGTCTGGTTATTCCTTTTACTTTAGATGCAGACGGTATTGAAGACCTTTTGCAACGGATCCAGGATGCTGGCATTTCTATCACAGACAACGAAGGAAATCCAAGTGCGCGTGTGCTTAGTGCAGAAGAAGAACCAGAACTCAGTGATGAGGACTTGATTGGCTCAACTTCTGCCAAGGTTAATGACCCAGTCCGTATGTATTTGAAGGAAATCGGGGTCGTTCCTCTCTTGACCAACGAAGAGGAAAAAGAATTGGCCCTAGCAGTTGAGGCTGGTGATATTGAAGCCAAACAACGTCTTGCAGAAGCCAACCTTCGTTTGGTGGTTTCGATTGCTAAGCGCTACGTAGGGCGTGGTATGCAATTTCTTGACTTGATCCAAGAAGGCAACATGGGCTTGATGAAGGCAGTGGATAAGTTTGACTACTCTAAAGGATTTAAGTTTTCAACTTACGCAACTTGGTGGATTCGTCAGGCGATTACCCGTGCCATTGCTGACCAGGCCCGCACTATTCGTATCCCTGTCCACATGGTTGAAACCATTAACAAGCTTGTTCGTGAACAGCGTAATCTCCTTCAAGAATTGGGACAAGATCCAACTCCTGAACAAATCGCTGAGCGTATGGATATGACACCTGACAAGGTCCGCGAAATCTTGAAAATCGCCCAAGAACCAGTATCACTTGAAACACCGATTGGTGAAGAGGACGATAGCCATCTTGGGGACTTTATCGAAGACGAAGTGATTGAAAATCCAGTAGACTACACAACTCGTATCGTTTTGCGTGAGCAGTTGGATGAAGTCTTGGATACTCTTACAGACCGTGAAGAAAACGTCTTGCGCTTGCGCTTCGGGTTAGATGATGGGAAAATGCGTACTCTTGAAGATGTTGGGAAAGTCTTTAACGTGACTCGTGAGCGTATCCGTCAGATTGAGGCCAAGGCTTTGAGAAAATTGCGTCAACCAAGTCGCAGCAAACCGCTTCGTGATTTTATTGAAGACTAATAGTGAGGAATAACATGGCTTATACAGAAGAGCAAATTGAAATGATCAAAACACGCATTTTAAATGCCTTGGAAGAAGTCATCGACCCTGAGTTGGGGATTGATATTGTCAACCTAGGTTTGATTTATGAAATTCGTTTTGATGGTGAAACAGGTCACACTGAAATTGATATGACCTTGACAACTATGGGCTGCCCACTGGCTGACCTTTTGACAGACCAGATACATGATGCGATGACAGATGTGCCTGAGGTAACTAATACCGAAGTTAAATTGGTCTGGTATCCAGCTTGGACGGTTGAGAAAATGAGCCGATACGCACGTATCGCCCTAGGAATTAAATAAAGACTAAGAAAAATGAGAGAGACGATTGGAAAATAGGGTAAATTTATCCTTTTTCCTATAGTCTCTTCTTTCTTTTGCTGATTTTCTGGAAATAAAATGGTATAATGAAAGGTATGGAAAACGAAAAATTGCGTATTAATATGCTAAGTTCAAGTGAAAAAGTAGCTGGTCAAGGAGTGTCAGGAGCTTATAGAGAATTGGTTAGTCTCCTTCACCGTGATGCCAAAGACCAGTTGATTGTTACAGAGAATCTTCCTGTAGAGGCAGATGTAACTCACTTTCATACCATTGATTTCCCCTATTATTTATCCACTTTCCAAAAGAAACGCTCTGGGAGAAAAATTGGCTATGTGCATTTTTTGCCTGATACGCTTGAGGGGAGTTTGAAGATTCCATTTTTCCTAAAAGGAATTGTCAAACGCTATGTTTTTTCCTTTTACAACCGAATGGAACACTTGGTGGTGGTCAATCCCATGTTTATCGAGGATTTAGTGGCTGCTGGCATTCCACGTGAAAAAGTAACTTATATTCCAAACTTTGTAAATAAAGAAAAATGGCATCCATTACCAGCTGAACAAGTTGCTCAACTCCGGAAGGAAATGGATCTCGCGGAAGATCAGTTTGTCGTAATCGGTGCGGGTCAGGTTCAGAAACGTAAAGGAATTGATGATTTTATCCGTCTTGCTGAGGAATTGCCAGAAATTACCTTTATCTGGGCAGGTGGTTTTTCATTTGGTGGGATGACAGATGGTTATGAACGCTACAAGAAGATTATGGACAATCCACCAAAAAATCTTATTTTTCCCGGGATTGTGTCACCGGAACGGATGCGGGAACTTTACGCTATGGCGGATTTATTCTTGCTACCAAGTTACAATGAATTATTCCCTATGACCATCTTAGAGGCGGCTAGTTGCGAGGCTCCGATTATGTTGAGGGATTTGGATCTGTATAAGGTTATTCTTGATGGGAATTATCGTGCTACAAGTGATGTTTCCGAGATGAGAGAAGCAATCCTAGAATATAAGAATGACCCTGAAACCTTAAAGGACTTGAAAGAAAAAGCTCGCGAGATCTCCAAAGAGTACTCTGAGGAGCATTTGTTGGAAATCTGGTTAAAATTTTATCGAGAACAGGCTGCTTTGGGCAAAAAGTGAGGTAATTTATGCGAATTGGTTTATTTACAGATACCTATTTCCCTCAGGTTTCCGGGGTCGCGACTAGTATTCGGACTTTGAAAACTGAGCTTGAAAAGCAGGGGCATGCAGTTTTTATCTTTACAACAACAGATAAAGATGTAAACCGCTACGAGGATTGGCAAATTATTCGCATTCCGAGTGTCCCTTTCTTTGCGTTTAAGGATCGACGATTTGCCTACCGAGGTTTTACAAAGGCGCTTGAAATTGCCAAGCAGTATCAACTCGATATTATTCATACCCAGACAGAATTTTCTCTTGGTTTGTTAGGAATTTGGATTGCGAGAGAATTGAAAATTCCAGTTATTCATACCTACCATACCCAGTATGAAGACTATGTACATTACATTGCTAAGGGCATGCTAATTCGTCCGAGTATGGTAAAATATTTGGTGCGTGGCTTCCTTCATGATGTAGATGGCGTGATTTGCCCTAGTGAGATTGTTCGTGACCTTTTATCGAAATACAAAGTCAAGGTTGAAAAGCGTGTCATCCCAACTGGAATTGAGCTGGCTAAGTTTGAACGACCTGAGATTAAAGAGGAAAACTTACAAGAGCTTCGTTCGAAGTTAGGTATTCAGGAAGGCGAGAAAATGCTACTGAGCCTTTCGCGTATCTCCTTTGAGAAGAATATCCAAGCAGTCTTAGCTGCCTTTGCGCAGGTTTTGAAAGAAGAAGACAAGGTGAAGTTGGTTGTTGCTGGAGACGGACCTTATCTGGACAGTCTGAAAGAACAAGCAGAGAAATTAAACATACAAAAACATGTGATTTTTACAGGTATGATTGCTCCCAGTGAGACAGCCTTGTACTATAAAGCAGCTGATTTCTTTATTTCAGCATCTACGAGTGAAACTCAGGGTTTAACCTATCTAGAAAGTCTAGCCAGTGGAACGCCTGTTATTGCTCATGGCAACCCCTATCTTGAAAATCTGATCAATGATAAAATGTTTGGGACCCTCTACTATGGAGAACGAGAGCTTGCAGGAGCTATCCTTGAAGCATTGATTGCTACTCCTGATATGTCTGAACAAAAGTTGGCGGATAAGTTGTACGAGATTTCGGCTGAAAATTTTGGGAAACGAGTTCATGAGTTTTACCTTGATGCCATTATCTCAAATAACTTTGAACATGAGCTACATGATGGACAACCTGTCACTCAGCGCTTCTTAAAAACGATTCTCTATCTACCTCAACAGGCTGTTACAAGCCCAGTAAAAGAATCCAAGCGTATTTTAAGAGCGTCTCGAAAACAATTGTCTAGCATCAGAGATTATTGGAGAGACGAATTCAAATAATAGAATAAGAGGAAGTAAAAATGAAAAAATTAATGAGAAGCGGAAAAGATCAAAAAATTGGTGGAGTATGCGCAGGAGTTGCTCATTATTTTGATATTGATCCAACAATTGTTCGTGTCATTTGGGCTGTTCTTGCATTTTGTTATGGGACAGGAGTCCTTGCTTATATCATTTTATGGTTGATTGCACCAGTTTCAACAGACTATTAAATTAGAATTATATAGAAAAAGGAGAAGTTATGGCTTTTGGAGATAACGGAAAACGTAAAAAAACTTTGTTTGAAAAGGTGACACTTGTTGTCGTGCTCATCATGTTGTTTGTAACCCTTGCTGGTATCTTTGCAACTGCGCTTGGAGCTTTTAGTAGATTCTAAGCAAGCTACGGGGATAGAAACAATAACTAATGACTGGGTTCTCCCCAGCCTTTTTAAAGTGAGAAGAAAATATGAATATGTTTTTAGATACAGCTAAGATTAAGGTCAAGGCTGGTAATGGTGGCGATGGCATGGTTGCCTTTCGCCGTGAAAAATATGTCCCTAATGGCGGTCCTTGGGGTGGTGATGGTGGACGTGGAGGTAACGTTGTTTTTGTGGTAGACGAAGGCTTACGTACCTTGATGGATTTCCGCTATAACCGTCATTTCAAGGCTGATTCCGGTGAAAAAGGAATGACCAAAGGAATGCACGGACGTGGTGCAGAAGATCTACGTGTTCGCGTGCCACAGGGGACTACTGTACGTGATGCGGAAACAGGTAAAGTCATTACAGACTTGATTGAACATGGTCAAGAATTTATCGTGGCTCATGGCGGTCGTGGTGGTCGTGGAAATATCCGTTTTGCCACTCCCAAAAATCCTGCACCTGAAATCTCTGAGAATGGAGAACCAGGTCAAGAACGTGAGTTGCAACTGGAATTGAAGATTCTAGCGGATGTCGGCTTGGTCGGTTTTCCATCTGTTGGAAAGTCAACTTTGCTTAGTGTCATCACTTCAGCTAAGCCAAAAATCGGTGCTTACCACTTTACGACCATTGTGCCTAATCTAGGGATGGTTCGTACGCAGTCAGGTGAATCTTTTGCAGTAGCAGACCTTCCAGGTTTGATTGAAGGGGCTAGTCAAGGGGTTGGTCTTGGGACCCAGTTTCTCCGTCATATCGAACGTACACGAGTTATCCTACATGTCATCGATATGTCAGCTAGCGAAGGACGTGATCCTTATGAGGATTACCTTGCTATCAATAAGGAATTAGAATCTTATAACCTTCGTCTCATGGAGCGTCCGCAGATCATCGTAGCCAACAAGATGGATATGCCTGAAAGTCAGGAAAATCTTAAAACTTTTAAGGAAAAGTTGGCAGCAAACTACGACGAGTTTGAGGAACTTCCAGCCATCTTCCCTATTTCTGGTCTGACCAAGCAGGGGTTGGCGACACTTTTGGACGCGACAGCCGAGTTGTTAGACAAGACTCCAGAATTCCCGATTTATGATGAATCCGATATGGAAGAAGAAGTTTACTATGGCTTTGACGAGGAAGAAAAGGCCTTTGAGATTAGCCGTGATGATGATGCGACATGGGTACTTTCTGGTGAAAAACTAATGAAACTCTTTAACATGACCAACTTTGACCGTGACGAATCGGTCATGAAGTTTGCCCGTCAGCTTCGTGGTATGGGGGTTGACGAAGCCCTTCGTGCACGTGGCGCCAAAGATGGCGACTTGGTCCGCATCGGTAAATTTGAGTTTGAATTTGTAGACTAGGAGATTGATATGGGAGATAAACCGATATCATTCCGAGATGCAGATGGCAATTTTGTTTCTGCAGCAGATGTGTGGAATGAAAAGAAACTAGAAGAATTGTTTAATCGTCTCAATCCTAAACGTGCTCTTCGATTGGCGCGTACAAAGAAAGAAGAAACACAGTCAAAGAAATAAAAAATTCCCGTGATTTTTTAATCACGGGATTTGTTTTATTCACTAAAGAAAAATGGTGGCGCATATTTTTTAAGACTCTCAAAACAAGCCTGCGCTTTTGTAGCATCTTCACAGATAATCATGCAGACATCGTCTCCACAAAGAGTTGCAACGACATCTGGAAAGGCCAAGGAATCAATTACAGATCCAAATGATTGGGCTAAACCGGGTAAAGTTTTCAAAATAACTTGGTGTTGCACCGGACGCAACATAACAAGAGCATCTTCCATATAGTTTTCAAGACGTTTTTCCCATTTGGAGATAGACCCTGTATTTAGCACATAGTAAGAATTATCCTCTTCGAGCACTTTTGAAAGGTTCATGGTTTTGATATCGCGTGATAGAGTAGCCTGAGTCACTTGGATATCATTTTCCGCTAATAAGGCTTGTAATTCAGCTTGTGTATGGATTTTGTTTTTTGAAACGAGGGCGCGGATAAGTTGGTGTCTGTGTTCTGATTTGTTCATAAAGTAAGTACTCCTTTTACAAGGTACAGTAGCGTGGACTGAACGATAACGTCAGTCGGGTGGTAGGCGGTATTGTCACGTATGATGATTTCGCAGTCAGTAGGATAAAGAACTAGATGGAGAGATTCTCCTTCTTTTAACTTTGTCACTAGTTGCGTGCAGATAAACTGGGTAGCAATCCGTTCATCTACATTGATGTTCTTTAATGACAGTGAATCATTCAATTTGGGTAGCTTTTTGTCACGGCTTGTTGTGAATTTACTCTAAATGTAATTCACAGAGATTTCCAACATGTGGTCTAGTAGCGAATATGATAAATGGTTACACATGTTGGTTAGGGGGAGTATCTTTTGTCCAAGTTCTATCTAGGGGCTTCTATAATGCTTTAAGATGAACTGGATTTGATACGAAGTTTATGTTTGATTCGACTGTTCAAGTAGAAAACTTTGGTTATAGGAAGTTCAATGGTCTATTTCATTGACTTTTCCTTTGAATACTTCCATATTGAAAGTCTGGTAGATTATACCTTTTGACAAGGTAGGATAAGACTAGACTGTGCTAAATCAACAGTCAACTGATAGTCTGTATTATCTCGAATTGTGATCTCAAAGTCTGTTGTATAGAGAACCAAACGGAGAGTATCTCCTTCTTTAAGTTTGTAGATAGTTGGTTGAAGCTCTAGCTTGAAGTCCATCCATTCATTTGGTTGGATTTCTTCAATCGTCAAGAGATTGGTTCGATTTTGAAGATTAAGGTAGCCTTTGGTGATGACACGTTGGGCACTTGGGTTGAATGGCAGTTCACAGAGATTTTCTAACATGTGGTAACGACCGTTGTCAATGGTTCTAGCACTTAAAACAGCTGGATAAGGTTGCAGATATTTCTTTTGTCCAAGTTCTAACAGTTGGGCTGATAATAAGCCCTTGTTCGTACTCGATTTGACACGAAGTTTTAGCTCCACTCGCCCATTTAAGTGAATGTCTTGACTTACTGGAAGGTCAATGGTAATCTGATTGGCTTTTCCTTGGTAAAGTTCAGTGTTAAAGATCTGGTAAGTCTTGCCATAACGATCAAAATCTTTTTGATCATACTGGTTTTGAATCACTTTTTCCTCATTACCGAGAGAGAGGGTATGCAGTTCATCCTGTTTGCCAAAGTTATCAAGACCTTGCCATCTTTGCGGTTCGGTATTGTCCTGCCAGATGACAGTCGGAAGTTGATAGTCTGAGTCAAGTCCTAACAATTTCTTACTTAACAAGGCATTCATGGACTCGCGGAAGTCGATCGACTGCCAGTTGTTCATATAGACATGGGCACCATGATGGAAAAAGAGGTGCTTATTGATATGGCTAGGAAGGGCATGAAACATCTGGTAAACATGAAGAGGTTTGACGTTCCAATCCTGGGAACCATGCGTAAAGACGACCTCGGCTTGAACCTTGTGAGCATTGAGCAGATAGTTGCGGTCATGCCAAAACTGATTGTAGTCACCAGTCTTGCGATCGAGTTTCTCTTTAACCTTTTCTAACTCTGCTTGATGAGCTTCATTGCCACGAATATAGTCACCAGCTTGGAGGTTGCGGGAGTAGGTCAATTCAGCAAGTGAGTCAAAATCCTCACCTGGATAACCACCTGGGCTGGTTACCAGACCATTTTCACGATAGTAGTTGTACCAAGAGGAAATACCTGCTTCTGCGATGATCACTTCCAAACCATCAACACCAGTGGTGGCGAGACCATTAGACATGGTACCTAGATAGGAAATACCTGTTGTTGCGACTTTGCCGTTTGACCAGTCAGCCTTGATTTGGCGCTTGCGCGTGTGGTCCGTGAAAGCACGACAACGACCATTGAGCCAATCAATGACATTTTTATAAGCTTCAATCTGCTGGTAGTCACCATTGGTCATGAGACCTTGAGAATCTTTGGTTCCAACACCTGATACATAGAGATTGGCAAATCCACGTGGGAGGAAGTAGTCATTGAGTGTATATGAGCTATTGATATGAGATAGCTTTTCTTCAGCTTCTGAGACGACTTCTGCTTGACCATGAGATTCGACTAAATTCAGCTTGGGCTCCTCAAGTTCAATGGTGTGGGGCGGTTTGACCTCAAGCACCCCTTCCATTTTGTAGAGAGCCTTGTCACTGGCTTTATCGTTGGTCCCTTGGTGGTAAGGGCTGGCAGTCATGACTGAAGGAATCTGTCCATCATAACGCGGGCGAATAATGCTGACCTTGACTAAGTCAGGGAGACCGTCGTTATCAGTATCCACACGACTCTCGACATACACGACTTCACGAATGACATCATGAGTAGAGAAGGTTGCCAAGCTCTTACCGTTAAAGTAGTGGTAGTGATTGTCTTCTGAAATGAGTCCATCACTAACAAGTTGATCAATGAGCGTATTTCCTTTTTTCGTTCTCGTATTGAGTAACTGATAAAGATTTTCAATGAGATCCCCATAAACAATAGGAAAACCAGTTTCTTTACGAAACTGTTCGGCATCCTCAAAGTCAACAAGATAGCTAAATCCTAAAAGTTGAAAAACTACTGTGTAGAAAATCTCCGCAGTTAACTCACGGTCTGACTGGAAAAAGGTTACTAAATCTGTTTCTTTATCCGCAGCCAAAGTCGATAAGGCATAATCCGTGTCAGAATAAGTGAAAAAACTCCAACAAATGAAGTCTTCAAACTGTCTTTTTAAGGACAGTTGGGGTGACAGCTTTAGACCAAGACCTTCTAATTCTGCAAATCGTTGAGAACTAGTGGTTGGTTGATAGCTGAATTGATTAAAACGCATGTTTCTCTCCTTTGAAAACAGACTGGATTTATTATATCAAAAAAGAGGGAAAAATGGAATAAATAAACTTAAATGAAATAAATTTCTTAAACCAGCATATCTATTTAGTAAGTTATTATAAAATGCTGAATAAATACCATAGAAGTAAGCCTTTTTCTAGAGAATTTTATATGTAAAACTGCATATAACTCCTATCTTTATTATTCTTCGTTTGGTATAAATATATCTAAATTTACATTTAAAACTATTATATAATATTAATTTTATATTTTCTTCCTTTGAAAAATGAAGAATTTAACAGTAAGAAGAGAAGAAGTTTGGAACTGATGATATTGAAAAGAAAGTGCAGAGTTGCTTCAATATCCAGCTTAAAATGGTATAATAGTAGTAAAACGAAAGCAAGGAGGAGAAGAAATGATTGCACAGCTCGACACCAAGACTGTTTATAGTTTTATGGAAAGTGTGGTTTCGATTGAAAAATACGTACAAATGGCTAAAGAATACGGCTATTCTCACCTTGCTATTATGGATGTGGATAATCTCTATGGAGCTTATCATTTTCTAGAAGCAACTCGTAAGCATGGCATTCGACCTTTAATTGGTCTAGAAATGACCTTGGTCAAAGATGAGGAAAATATTTCTCTTCGTTTTCTAGCCCTATCCACTAAAGGCTACCAAGAGTTGATGAAGTTATCCACTTTAAAAATGACTGGACGGAAAAATTGGTCTGACTTCACCTCCCACCTCGAAGATGTTGTTATTATTGTTCCCTATTTTAATGGGGTCGAACAGTTGGATTTGGGGGTTGATTATTTTATCGGTGTTAGTCCAGATACTCCTCAAGAAGTCTTTATCAGACCCATTCTTCCACTCTATCAAGTCAACTCTTTTGAAAAAGAAGACCTACAGGTTTTACAAATCTTGTCAGCAGTCAAGGACAATGTCAGCCTGAGAGAAGTGGATGTACATTCACAACAGGGGATTTTTTTACCTGCCTCAGACTTGGAAGCACGGTTTAAAAATCGCTTCCCTCAGGCGCTTGCCAATCTCCAAGGTCTGATAGAGAATGTAAGCTATCAAATCGACCCAATTTTAAAACTCCCTCGCTTTAATCCTGAAAGACCAGCGGTCGAAGAACTTAGAGAGAGAGCTGAGCAAGGCTTGAGTGATAAGGGGCTAACCTCAGCTATCTATCATGAGCGACTAAATGAAGAATTGGCTGTGATTCATGATATGGGCTTTGACGACTATTTCCTTGTAGTTTGGGATTTGCTCCGTTTTGGACGTTCCCAAGGCTACTATATGGGAATGGGGCGTGGTTCTGCGGTTGGTAGTCTGGTGGCTTACTCACTGGATATTACAGGAATTGATCCAGTTGAAAAGGACTTGATTTTCGAGCGCTTTTTAAATCGTGAGCGTTACACCATGCCCGATATCGATATCGACATTCCTGACCTTTATAGGCCGGAGTTCATTCGCTATGTTCGTGATCGCTATGGCAGTCAACACGTGGCACAGATTGTCACTTATTCGACCTTTGGAGCAAAACAGGCAATTCGTGATGTTTTCAAACGTTATGGTGTTCCAGAGTACGAATTAACCAATATTACGAAAAAAATCAGTTTTCGAGATACGCTAACGACAGCCTATGAAAAGAATTTACAGTTTAGGCAGGTCATCAATAGTAAGATTGAATACCAAAAAGCTTTTGAGATTGCTCGAAAGATTGAAGGGTATCCTCGTCAGACCTCTATCCATGCAGCTGGGGTCGTTATGAGTGACCAGGACCTGACAGACTATATCCCGCTCAAATACGGTGAGGATATGCTGATCACCCAGTATGATGCTCATGGTGTTGAAGCTAATGGCCTTTTAAAAATGGATTTCCTAGGACTTCGTAACTTAACTTTTGTCCAAAAAATGCAGGAATTATTGGCTGAGTCAGAAGGTATTCATCTGAAAATCGAAGAGATTGACCTGGAAGATAGTGAAACTTTAGCCCTCTTTGCAGCTGGAAATACGAAAGGTATTTTCCAATTTGAACAACCTGGCGCCATTCGACTCTTGAAACGAGTTCAGCCACAAGTCTTCGAAGAGGTAGTAGCCACAACCTCACTCAACAGACCGGGGGCAAGTGATTATATTGATAATTTTGTCGCTCGTAAGCATGGTAAAGAAAAGGTGACGGTGTTAGACCCTGCCTTGGAGGACATTCTGTCATCAACCTATGGCATTATGCTCTACCAAGAGCAAGTCATGCAGGTTGCTCAGCGTTTTGGAGGTTTCAGTCTTGGTAAAGCCGACATTCTCAGACGAGCCATGGGTAAGAAAAATGCTAAAGAGATGCATTTGATGAGGGAAGATTTTATCATAGGAGCTATGAAACTTGGGCATACAGAAGAAAAGGCCAAGCAAGTTTTTGCAGTGATGGAAAAGTTTGCTGGCTATGGATTTAACAGATCCCACGCTTATGCATACTCAGCGCTGGCTTTCCAGCTTGCTTATTTCAAGACACACTATCCTGCTATTTTCTTTCAAGTTATGTTGAACTATTCTAGCAGTGATTACATTGTAGATGCATTACAGATGGGCTTTGAAGTAGCTCCCTTAGCAATCAACAGCATTCCCTATCATGATAAGATTTCTCAGAAGAAAATCTATCTTGGTCTAAAAGCCATTAAGGGAATGCCGAGAGATTTGTCTTACTGGATTATTGAAAATCGTCCTTTCTCAAGCATTGAAGATTTTATCACACGTCTTCCCAAGAATTACAAGAAATTGTCGCTTCTGACTTCTTTGGTTGAACTAGGGCTTTTTGATGAATTTGATAAGAACCGTCAGAAAATCTTAGTCAACCTCCCAAACTTATTTGTCTTTGTTGAGGAGTTGGGAGGTCTCTTTGCGGATACAAATTATAGTTGGACTGAAGCTGATGATTTTACGGAAGCAGAGAAATTTTACAAAGAGCAGGAACTGATTGGGGTAGGTATCAGTCCCCATCCTCTCCAAACTCTTGCCAAACAAGCCCTATATCCGACCACGCAAATCACTAATCTAACCGAGGGAGCTCAAGCCACTATCCTAGTTGAAATTCAAAAGATTAAAGTGATTCGAACCAAGAAAGGCGAGAGTATGGCCTTTCTACAGGTTCATGATAGTAAGTCTCGGATGGATGTAACTGTATTTTCAGACCAATATAGAAAATTTGCTTCCATTTTATCCGAAGGGAAATTTTACTACATCAATGGCAAAGTTCAATCTCGAGATGGTCGTCTGCAAATGATTGCACAAGATTTGAAAGAAGCAGTAGCGGAACGATTCTGGATTCAAGTTAAAAATCATAAATACGATAAAGAAATTTCAAATATCCTAGAACAATACAAAGGCCCAATCCCTGTCATTATCAGGTATGTTGAGGAAGAGAAAACAATTGTTTCCTCCCAACATTTTGTAAGAAAAGATTCTGCTCTAGAGGAAAAATTAGAGGGAATTGCTATGAAAACGATTTATCGCTAAAAATACGGAAAATAGAAGAATTTTCGATTTAAATGTGGTATAATCAGTAAGAATGTTAAAAGAAAAAGGAGCATAACCAAATGAAACGTATTGCTGTTTTGACCAGTGGTGGAGACGCCCCTGGTATGAATGCTGCCATCCGTGCGGTAGTTCGTCAAGCAATCTCAGAAGGAATGGAAGTTTTTGGTATCTACGATGGATACGCTGGTATGGTTGCTGGTGAAATTTATCCACTTGATGCTGCTTCAGTAGGAGACATCATTTCACGTGGTGGTACTTTCCTTCACTCTGCTCGTTACCCTGAGTTTGCGAAACTTGAAGGCCAACTTAAAGGGATTGAGCAATTGAAAAAACACGGTATCGAAGGTGTCGTAGTTATCGGTGGTGACGGTTCTTATCATGGTGCTATGCGCTTAACTGAGCATGGATTCCCTGCTATTGGACTTCCTGGAACAATCGATAACGATATCGTAGGTACTGACTTTACAATCGGATTTGACACAGCAGTAACAACTGCTATGGATGCAATCGATAAGATTCGTGATACATCATCAAGTCACCGTCGTACTTTCGTCGTTGAAGTAATGGGACGTAACGCAGGTGATATCGCTCTTTGGGCAGGTATTGCAACTGGTGCTGATGAAATCATTATCCCTGAAGAAGGCTTCAAGATGGAAGATATCGTAGCTAGTATCAAAGCTGGTTATGAATGCGGTAAAAAACATAATATCATCGTCTTAGCTGAAGGTGTCATGTCAGCGGCTGAATTTGGTCAAAAGCTGAAAGAAGCAGGAGACACAAGTGATCTTCGTGTCACAGAACTTGGTCACATCCAACGTGGTGGATCACCAACTGCGCGTGACCGTGTATTGGCATCACGCATGGGGGCACACGCTGTTAAACTCCTTAAACAAGGAATCGGTGGTGTCGCTGTTGGTATCCGTAACGAAAAAATGGTTGAAAATCCAATTCTTGGTACAGCAGAAGAAGGAGCTTTGTTTAGCTTAACTGCAGAAGGTAAGATTATTGTTAACAACCCTCATAAAGCTGATCTTGAACTTTCTGCTTTGAACAAGAGCTTGTCCTAATCAACTTTCATTAATTTGGTAACATGACCATAAAAGGTCGAATTATATAAAGGAGTCACAAAATCATGAACAAACGTGTAAAAATCGTTGCAACTTTAGGTCCTGCGGTTGAAATCCGTGGTGGTAAAAAATTCGGTGAAGACGGATACTGGGGTGAAAAACTTGATGTTGAAGCTTCAGCTAAAAACATTGCTAAACTGATTGAAGCAGGAGCAAACACTTTCCGTTTCAACTTCTCACACGGTGACCACCAAGAACAAGGTGAGCGTATGGCAACTGTTAAACTTGCCGAAAAACTTGCAGGTAAAAAAGTTGGTTTCCTTCTTGATACTAAAGGACCTGAAATCCGTACAGAATTGTTTGAAGGTGACGCAAAAGAGTACTCTTACAAAACTGGTGAAAAAATCCGTGTTGCAACTAAACAAGGAATCAAATCAACTCGTGAAGTGATTGCTTTGAACGTTGCTGGTGCTCTTGATATCTACGATGATGTTGAAGTTGGTCGTCAAGTATTGGTTGACGATGGTAAATTGGGTCTTCGCGTTGTTGCAAAAGACGATGCAACTCGTGAGTTTGAAGTTGAAGTTGAAAACGACGGAATTATCGCTAAACAAAAAGGTGTAAACATCCCTAACACTAAAATTCCTTTCCCAGCTCTTGCTGAACGTGATAACGATGATATCCGTTTCGGTTTGGAACAAGGTATCAACTTCATCGCGATTTCATTTGTACGTACTGCGAAAGACGTTAACGAAGTTCGTGCAATCTGTGAAGAAACTGGTAATGGTCACGTTCAATTGTTTGCGAAAATCGAAAACCAACAAGGTATTGACAACTTGGATGAAATCATTGAAGCTGCTGACGGTATCATGATCGCCCGTGGTGACATGGGTATTGAAGTACCATTCGAAATGGTTCCAGTTTACCAAAAAATGATTATTACAAAAGTAAATGCAGCTGGTAAAGTCGCTATCACAGCAACAAACATGCTTGAAACTATGACTGAAAAACCACGTGCAACGCGTTCAGAAGTATCAGATGTGTTTAACGCTGTTATCGACGGAACCGACGCTACAATGCTTTCAGGTGAGTCTGCAAATGGTAAATATCCACTTGAGTCTGTTCGTACAATGGCAACAATTGACAAGAATGCTCAAACTCTTTTAAAAGAATACGGTCGCTTGTCATCTGTTAACTTGTCACGTAATTCTAAGACTGAGGTTATGGCTTCAGCTGTTAAGGATGCGACAAATTCTATGAATATCAAGTTGGTGGTTACTCTTACTAAGACAGGTCACACTGCTCGTTTGATTTCTAAATACCGTCCAGATGCTGATATCTTGGCAATCACTTTCGATGAATTGACTGAGCGTGGTTTGATGCTTAACTGGGGAGTTATTCCAGTAACCACTGATCGCCCATCAAACACTGATGATATGTTTGATCTCGCTGAAAGAATTGCAGTTGAGCAAGGTTTGGTAGAATCTGGTGATGATATTGTTATCGTTGCAGGTGTACCACTTGGCGAAGCTGTTCGTACAAACACAATGCGCATCCGCACTGTACGCTAATCTAACACAAAAACCTATCATTTCAGGCTGAAAAGCTTGAGTGATAGGTCTTTTTTTATCAAAATGAGATGGTATTTAGTAAATAGGAATGGGAAAAAACTGAAAATTATGGTATAATAGAACGAAAAGACCTTTTTAGTAAATTTTGAAAGAGTAAAACATGAGAAAAATTGTCATCAATGGTGGACGTCCATTGCAAGGTGAGATCACCATTAGTGGTGCTAAAAATAGTGTTGTAGCGCTTATTCCAGCTATTATCTTATCAGATGATATTGTCACTTTAGATTGTGTTCCAGATATTTCAGACGTTGCTAGTCTTGTCGAAATTATGGAGATTATGGGGGCGACTGTTAAGCGTTATGATGATGTCTTGGAGATTGATCCAAGAGGTGTTCAAAACATTCCTATGCCTTATGGCAAGATTAATAGCTTGCGTGCTTCTTATTATTTCTACGGAAGTCTTTTAGGTCGCTTTGGTGAAGCTACAGTTGGACTTCCTGGTGGATGTGATCTGGGACCTCGTCCGATTGACCTTCACTTAAAAGCCTTTGAAGCCATGGGTGCTAAGGTCAGCTATGAGGGAGATAATATGAATTTATCTGCCCAAGGTAAGGGGCTTCATGGCGCAAGTATTTACATGGATACCGTCAGCGTTGGAGCAACGATTAACACGATGATTGCTGCGGTTAAAGCTAAGGGGCGTACTGTCATTGAAAATGCGGCTCGTGAACCGGAAATTATCGATGTTGCTACCCTTTTGAACAACATGGGGGCCCATATTCGTGGTGCAGGAACTGATATTATCATTATTGATGGTGTCGAGAAACTTCATGGAACGCGTCATCAGGTTATTCCAGACCGTATCGAAGCTGGAACCTATATTTCACTTGCTGCGGCGGTAGGAAAAGGAATTCGCATTAACAACGTTCTCTATGAACATTTAGAAGGCTTTATCGCCAAACTAGAGGAAATGGGCGTTCGTATGACGGTCTCAGAAGACAGTATCTTCGTTGAAGAACAGTCTGATTTGAAGGCCATCAATATCAAAACAGCTCCCTATCCAGGGTTCGCAACCGATTTGCAACAGCCTATCACGCCACTTTTACTAACTGCCCAAGGTCGTGGAACTATTATTGATACGATTTATGAGAAACGTGTTAATCATGTCTTTGAGTTAGCAAAAATGGATGCGGATATTACGACTACAAACGATCACATTATTTACAACGGTGGTCGTAAGTTACACGGGGCAAGTGTAAAAGCTACAGACTTGCGAGCTGGTGCTGCACTTGTCATCGCTGGTTTGATGGCTCAGGGCCAGACTGAAATTACGAATATTGAGTTTATCCTTCGTGGCTACTCAGATATTATTGAAAAATTGCGTAGTCTTGGAGCGGATATTACACTCGTTGAAGACTAAGCCGTTGAGGTGATTATGAATATTTGGACCAAATTAGCAATGTTTTCTTTTTTTGAAACGGAGCGCTTGTATTTGCGTCCTTTCTTTTTTAGTGACAGTCAAGCGTTTTTCGAGATTGCTTCAAACCCTGAGAATTTGCAGTTTATTTTTCCCAGTCAAGCAAGTTTGGAAGAAAGTCAGTACGCACTTGCTAACTATTTTATGAAGGCTCCTCTAGGTGTTTGGGCAATTTGTCTCCAAGGAAATCAGGAAATGATTGGCTCCATTAAATTTGAAAAAATCGATGAAATCAAAAAAGAAGCAGAAATTGGTTATTTCTTAAAAAAAGATGCTTGGTCGCAAGGTTTTATGACAGAGGCTGTTAGCAAACTCTGTCACCTTTCTTTTGAAGAATTTGGTTTAAAACAATTATCCATCATCACTCATCTGGAGAATCAAGCTAGCCAAAAAGTAGCCTTAAAATCGGGCTTTAGCCTCGTCCGACAGTTTAAGGGGAGCGATCGCTATACACGAAAAATGAGGGACTATCTTGAATTTCGATACATAAAAGGAGAATTCAATGAGTAAACACCAGGAAATTTTGTCCTATCTGGAAGAGTTGCCAATTGGGAAGAGAGTTAGTGTTCGCAGTATTTCCAATCACCTAGGTGTTAGTGACGGAACAGCCTACCGAGCTATCAAAGAAGCTGAAAATCGTGGCATTGTTGAAACTCGGCCACGTAGTGGAACCATACGGGTCAAGTCCCAAAAAGTGGCTATTGAGAGGCTAACCTATGCTGAAATTGCTGAAGTCACCTCATCTGAAGTTTTAGCTGGTCAGGAAGGGTTGGAGAGAGAGTTTAGCAAATTCTCCATTGGGGCTATGACAGAGCAAAATATCCTGTCTTATCTCCATGATGGCGGTCTTTTGATTGTAGGTGACCGTACTCGTATTCAACTTTTAGCCTTGGAAAATGAAAATGCAGTCCTTGTAACAGGTGGTTTTCATGTCCAAGATGATGTTCTTGAGTTGGCTAATAAAAAAGGGATTCCAGTTCTGAGGAGTAAACATGACACTTTTACAGTAGCGACCATGATTAACAAAGCCCTCTCAAATGTTCAAATCAAAACCGATATTCTGACAGTCGAAAAGCTCTATCGTCCCAGTCATGAGTATGGTTTTTTGAGAGAAACGGATACAGTCAAAGACTATCTAGACTTGGTCCGTAAGAACAGAAGTAGCCGTTTCCCAGTTATTAACCAACACCAAGTGGTTGTTGGGGTTGTTACCATGCGTGATGCGGGAGATAAGTCACCCAGCACAACGATTGACAAGGTGATGACGCGGAGCATCTTCGTAACAGGCTTAGCGACTAATATTGCCAATGTCAGTCAACGAATGATTGCAGAAGATTTTGAGATGGTTCCCGTTGTCAGAAGTAACCAAACCTTGCTCGGTGTCGTAACACGACGAGATGTCATGGAAAAGATGAGCCGTTCCCAAGTTTCTGCTTTGCCGACCTTCTCAGAGCAAATCGGGCAAAAACTCTCTTATCATCATGATGAAGTCGTTATTACTGTTGAGCCCTTCATGTTGGAGAAAAATGGTGTCCTTGCTAATGGAGTCTTGGCTGAAATCCTCAACCATATGACCCAAGATCTCGTTGTCAATAGCGGACGTAATCTCATCATTGAGCAGATGTTGATTTATTTCTTGCAGGCTGTGCAGATAGATGATACTTTGCGGATTCAGGCTCGTATTATTCACCACACGAGACGCTCAGCTATTATTGATTATGATATTTATCATGGTCATCAGATTGTTTCAAAAGCAAATGTTACGGTTAAAATTAATTAGAATCTAGGAGAAAAAATGATAACTTTAAAATCAGCACGTGAAATCGAAGCCATGGACAAGGCTGGTGATTTCCTAGCAAGTATCCATATCGGCTTACGTGATTTGATTAAGCCAGGCGTGGATATGTGGGAAGTTGAAGAGTACGTTCGACGACGTTGTAAAGAGGAGAATTTCCTTCCTTTACAGATTGGTGTGGATGGTGCAGTCATGGATTACCCCTATGCCACTTGTTGCTCTCTCAACGACGAAGTAGCTCACGCTTTTCCACGTCATTACATCTTGAAAGAGGGCGATTTGCTCAAGGTTGACATGGTATTGGGTGGTCCGATTGCCAAATCCGACCTCAATGTATCTAAACTCAACTTCAACAATGTTGAGCAAATGAAAAAATACACCCAAAGTTATACTGGTGGTTTAGCTGACTCATGTTGGGCTTATGCGGTTGGTACACCGTCTGAAGAAGTGAAAAACCTGATGGACGTGACCAAGGAAGCTATGTATAAAGGGATTGAGCAAGCAGTTGTTGGCAATCGTATCGGTGATATCGGTGCAGCCATTCAAGAATACGCTGAAAGTCGCGGTTACGGTGTCGTTCGTGATTTGGTTGGTCATGGTGTTGGTCCAACTATGCACGAGGAGCCAATGGTTCCTAACTACGGTATTGCAGGGCGTGGACTCCGTCTCCGTGAAGGAATGGTACTAACTATTGAACCCATGATCAATACTGGTGACTGGGAAATTGATACAGATATGAAGACTGGCTGGGCTCATAAGACTATAGATGGCGGCCTGTCTTGCCAATATGAACACCAGTTTGTGATTACCAAAGACGGTCCTGTTATCTTGACTAGTCAAGGTGAAGAAGGAACGTATTAAAATAAAGGGAGCTTAGCTCCTTTTTTTGTGTCAACTTTAGTCAAAATAAATAAGCGTAGCAGACTTCTTACAAATTTATCCTTTTGTAGTAAAATAGGATTAGAATTTTGAGAAAGTAGGTAATTCGTTGGAGTCGATTATATTTCTAGTATCCGTTTTTTTAGCAGGTATCCTGTCCTTCTTTTCACCCTGCATCTTTCCTTTGCTACCTGTCTATGCTGGTATTTTACTGGATGATCAGGGAAATTCGAAAAGCTTTCGCTTTTTTGGAAGAGACGTTGCATGGTCTGGTTTAATTCGAACCTTGTGCTTTATTGCAGGAATCTCCCTCATTTTCTTTATTTTGGGATTTGGAGCTGGATTCCTAGGGCACATGCTCTATGCAGACTGGTTTCGTTATGCTATGGGAATAGTCATTATTCTTTTAGGGTTTCACCAGATGGAAATCTTGCATTTCAATAAACTGGAGATTCAAAAGACAGTCACCTTCAAACAATCAAAGTCGAATCACTATCTGTCAGCCTTTTTACTTGGGATAACCTTTAGTTTTGGTTGGACCCCTTGTATCGGACCAGTCTTAAGTTCGGTCTTGGCCCTAGCAGCTTCCGGTGGCAATGGTGCTTGGCAAGGAGCCGTGTTAACATTAGTATACACATTGGGAATGGCCCTTCCTTTCATTGTTTTGGCCTTGGCTTCGGGCTGGATTATGCCCTATTTTAGTAAATTAAAACCCCATATGATTTTACTAAAGAAAATCGGGGGAGCTTTGATTATTTTGATGGGATTATTATTAATGCTAGGGCAGTTAAATGCCTTGTCAGGAATTCTTGGATAAAAGGAGAAAAAATGAAAAAAGTTATTTTTGCTGGATTGAGCCTCATGTCTCTATTTTTGTTGATTGCTTGTGGTGAAAAAGAAACCAAACAGAAAAGCAGTCCCAAACAACCTGCTGTACAACAAATCGCAGTCGGTAAGGATGCGCCAGACTTTACCTTGCAGTCTATGGATGGCAAAGAAGTCAAGTTATCAGACTATAAAGGGAAAAAGATCTATTTAAAATTCTGGGCTTCTTGGTGTGGACCATGTAAAAAAAGCATGCCTGAGTTAATGGAATTAGCTGCCAAACAAGATCGAGACTTTGAAATCTTGAGTGTCATTGCACCAGGTCTACAAGGTGAAAAAACAGTTCAAGACTTTCCAAAATGGTACCAAGAACAAGGCTACAAGGATATTCCAGTTCTATATGATACGCAAGCAACTACCTTCCAAGCCTACCAAATTCGTAGTATTCCAACGGAATACTTGATTGACAGTCAAGGTAAAATCGGAAAAATCCAATTTGGTGCTATTAGCAACGCTGATGCAGAAGCGGCTTTTAAAGAAATGAAATAAAGAAAAAATCGCGA